>CAMPIG010000180.1 GCA_946886255.1 uncultured Cellvibrio sp.
GTATTATTATGCGCAGCGTAGTTGTTGCGATAATGCGTAAAATGCTTCCAGCTGCTTGTCCATTCCTTTTCCGATGTTTTCATGTACAAAAGCATATCTTTACGAAAACGCTCATGCTTAACTTCAGGCACTTGTTTTTTCCAATGAGTCTCTTGATCGTCAGTGCCAAATATTTTGCACCATTCGATAATTGCAACATCTAACATGCTGCCGTTTATAAAGCGCCAAAAATTCAAGGCAGAATCAGGCTCTACAAAAACCAAGGCACGCTTAATTCCGACGCCTCGGACAATTGCAACTAAGCAGTTGATTTTTAAATCTATAGCATCCATTTGATCTCGCTAGTCACCTGCATAATGTTGCGTTCGACCGCAGTATGAAATATCGCCTTGCGATAAACTTTGCGTAATTCGTTAAGCACGCTAGCTATAAACTATCGAGTGTAGGCATCAGGCGTCGGAGCGGTGTTGGAACGCCGTGTGATAATATTTCCTAATTGAGCTTTTTAGTTTTCTTTTATGCACTTGAATCGTATCTCAGTTTTTGGAAAGTTGCCAAATATATATGGTGGCTTAGCATCAATTACCTCTATAACTTCTACGCTTTTACCTGATTTTTGGCATTGCTGGTACGCCTCTCTCATGGCTTCGGCTTTTAAGGTCCCCATTCCCGTAAACCCAGTTGCGGCTTGGCGGGAAACCATATATGTGTCATTTCCCATTGGAACGATACCGGAATTAGATGCGCAACCACTTAGAACAAGAACAGCCGCAGCAAGTAGGTATTTCATTATTTTTCTCTATTGGTTGTTATATCTTAATCACAACCTCTAAGGTCGTTTCCACATTGAAAAATATTATAGACTAAATCTCGGGGCAGCTTGGGACTCTGCGGTCATTCAAAGAACTAGAGATTCCAAATGCAAGGCTTTTTAAAAAATCAATTACACGGTATTACATATTGTTGATATTGCTTAATCAATGGGATGGGATAGGACGTGTTAGGTTCATTGATTTTTTTGCTTAGTGGATTCTGCGCCTGTGTCGGATTACGCCGTTGGCTAATTCGACCTACGTGCTAATCCGATCTACTGGCTTTGGGTAGAGAAAATTTTTTATCGCAATTGGCTGTCTTTGCTTCCTCGCCGATTAATTCCGCTCGAAGGTGTTTGCTCTTCATCCAGCTCACTTTGACAAGCCACACATAACCGAACGCCGGGCACGGCTTTTTGTCGTGCTTCGGGGATGGGCGCGCCGCATTCTTCGCAGTGGGTGAGGCTTTGGCCGTGGGGTAGGCGGCTGCGGGTTTCTTGTATGGCGTCGTCGATGCTTGCTTCGATTTGGTCTTGCACGGCGCCGTCGCGGGTCCAGCCTCCGGCCATGGTGGGCTCCTGAAAAGTTGGTGGGGGGAATTAATGTATTAGATGTTTGGGGTAGGATGAAGTTTCATGAGGTTTCGTCGGATTACGCTGCGCTAATCCGACCTACGTTGGTAGGTAGTTCTGTAGAGGCTATACGTTAAATGACGTAGGTGTGTGGTCATTTGTCGTATTGTTTGGTGGTGGGTGGAAACTGATACTGGTGGCAAGGGCGGGTGTGTTGTCGTCCAACAATAATCCGTTTATTTGTTTCCTTCAGGAGCCACCACAATGACCGAAACCATCATCAAGATTGACTTGAAAAAATCACCCTATGAAAACGAGATGATTCATAACCGCTGGCATCCTGATATCCCGATGGTAGCGACGGTGAAGCCGGGGGATGACTTTATTATTGAATGTTACGACTGGACCGGCGGACAAATCGCTAACAACGACAGTGCGGATGACGTGCGCGATGTGGATTTGTCGCAGGTGCATTTTCTTTCCGGTCCCGTCGGCGTTGAAGGTGCGGAGCCGGGTGATTTGTTGGTGGTGGATATTCTGGATATCGGCGCATTCCAGGAAAGCCTGTGGGGTTTTAACGGTTTCTTTTCCAAACAAAATGGCGGCGGCTTTTTAACGGAACATTTTCCGGAAGCGCAAAAATCCATTTGGGATATCAATGGCATGTTCACCAAATCCCGCCATGTGCCTAACGTGGAATTTGCGGGCCTGGTGCATCCGGGGTTGATCGGCTGCTTGCCGTCCAAAGAGATGTTGGCGGAGTGGAATAAGCGCGAGAAAGCGCTTTATGACACTGAGCCGGATCGTGTGCCGGCGTTGGCGACTTTGCCTTATGCGGATACGGCGCACATGGGCAAGATGGCTCCCGATGCGGCCAAGGTCGCGGCGGCGGAAGGTGCGCGTACGGTGCCGCCCCGTGAGCACGGTGGTA
This sequence comes from uncultured Cellvibrio sp., assembly GCA_946886255.1. Next base: position 2,316 of record CAMPIG010000180.1, read on the forward strand.
ACTGCGACATTAAAGATTTATCGCGCGGTTCCAAGATTTATTTTCCGGTGTATGTAAAAGGCGGTGGTTTGTCTGTCGGGGATTTGCACTTCAGCCAAGGTGACGGCGAGATCACGTTCTGCGGTGCGATTGAAATGGCTGGCTGGATTCACCTGCGCGTCAGTTTGATTAAGGACGGCATGGCAAAATACGGCATAAAAAACCCGATCTTTAAGCCCAGTCCGATTGCGCCGAAGTATGACGATTACCTGATATTTGAAGGTATTTCGGTCGACGAGTATGGAGAACAACATTATCTCGATGTACATGTGGCGTACCGTCAGGCGTGCCTCAATGCTATCGAATATCTAACAAAATTTGGTTACAGCAGGGCACAGGCTTACGCGATTCTCGGTTGCGCCCCGGTACAAGGGCATATCAGCGGTGTGGTAGATATTCCGAATGCCTGCGCAACCTTGTGGTTGCCGACGGATATTTTTGATTTTGATGTGAACCCGAGTGCACAGGGGCCGACGAAGAAGGTGAGTGGTGGTATGGATGTGCCTTTGTCGCCGGATAAATAGGTGGGTAAAAGAAATTGGTGGGTATAGATAGAGTGGTGTCGGATTACGTCGCGCGTGGCGCGGCTAATTCCACCTACAACAGCGATCAGATTTTGTAGGTCGGATTAGCGCAGCGTAATCCGACATCCTCCAGCTTTGACGAACCCCTTACATAACCAGGAGACGCTCAATGCCTCTTTACGACTACAAATGCGGCCAACATGGTTTGTTCTACGAGTTAGCCACCGTTGCTGATTCCGCCAAACCTTGCGCTTGTCCGCAATGCGGTGCGTTATCAGCGCGAGTCATTATGCTGTCGCCGGATATCCTCGGCATGAAACAGGAGAATCGCGAAGCGCATAAGCGCAATGAACAGAGTGCACATGTGCCGGTTTTTTCTACGGTGGAGTATCGCCAGGAACAGCAGGCGCGGCGGGATCACAAACATGGGAAAGGTTGCAGTTGTGGTGAAAAACCAATTCGCAAATCAAATCTGCTCTACACCGCCGATGGTAAAAAAATGTTTCCGTTCATGCGGCCCTGGATGATCAGCCATTAAGATTCGCAGGTAAGTCGAGCCGGTGCTGGCTTACCCGATTGCGCTGCGCTTAATCCTCTTCGCCATCATTTCCCCCATCCCCTTCGTTCTCTTTTTCATCGCAGTCGTGAGGACCCGGTGTTTTTTTGCATTCACTCAGGCGTTGTATCAAGGTAGCCTGAATCGCATTGCTACCGGTTTGTACACCTTCCACCAACACGCGCGCTCCTGGAGCGAAACCGCTGATCAGTTCTGCGCCTTCGGCATTACTACCATCGACTTGTACGTCCATCACAAAAAATAAGCTGCTGTTATCGACTCTGCTTACCGGACCATTGATGGTGACCAGGCTATTGCTGTTCAGACGTTTGATACGCATGGCAAGTAATTCACCGTCTACTTTGCGCCCGAACACTTCGACGTTATCACCGACAGCCAGCGTTTCAAAATTAATGAACCGATCACGTTGGATACTGCGGTCCTCAAACGCTGTGAGCGAATCAACCACGAAGCTAGTACCCAACACTGTCAACGTTTGATTTTGTGTATCAATATTTTCCACGGCGCCGCGCACTTTATGTTGGCTGCTCAAATGTAAGCGCAGGCTTTTAGCATCCACATTACCCTTGGTATCGACAATACCCTCAATAGATACCCGCACGCCGACTTGCAATTGCTCGGCACGGCCGCCGTGAATCGTGGCATCTGCGGCGTTGATGTTATAGCCATCCAACGTGAAGGTATTCAGGCCGGTAAAATTGTCAATGATGCCTTCCAGCAGAATGCGTGTGTCCGCTTCCGGTATCGTGTGTGTTTGGAAAGTAATTTGTGTGGCAAGTAAGCTGTTGTCGCTACTCAAAGAGCCTTGCACTTTCACCCGCGCATTCGCTTTAAGATCATCGGCGGTGCCGTTGCTGAACGTCGCTTCACGGTAAACGACGCGTAAATCTCGCAGGTGGAATGCTTGGTTATCGCGGTCGAGTTGGCTGACTTTGCCGGCTACTTCGCTCAAGTTTACTGCATCGGCTGCTTCCAGGCGGGTTGATTCAAACACTCCTTCGTTATTGATAAACCCGCTGATCTCTACAGTATCGCCAATACGAAGCTCATCAAACGCAATGCCATCCACCACACTGTCGTTGGCGAGGTAAATGGTTTGCCCCAATAAGGTAATCAGTTGTGCTTCTGCGTCGATTTTTTCGATGGCGGTAACAGTGCCAAGTAGATTGCGTTCGTAGATAACTTTTTCAGCCAGTATGTCGCCGGAGTCCGGGTCAGTTGTGCCGTGAATCTCAACCACCATGCCAGCCTGAATATCATCTTCAGAGGCGGCAACGCCGTTCAGGGTGACGCTGGCGTTGCGCGTAACGAAACGCTCGCCGTTGACATACACGCTGCCGAAACTGGTGACTGCACCCGTGGCGATAACCGGGCTGCCGGTACCTTCAATACCTGCCGTAGAGTCGCTGCCGCCACAACTGCCGAGCAACCACGCCAGTACCACCATCAAAGGCACGGAGAAATACCGCTTCATTTTTTATCCTCCTGGCTTTCTTCATTTGCCAGTTGTTCAAAATAGTAAATACCAATGCCGGCACGGGCACGGCCGGAACCTATCAGGCTTGGCGTTTGTTCGCGATCACAATCGGCCAGCCAGTCATTCACCTGCAACAAAAAAGCTTCGCCTTCGGTGCGGCTGCGCTGGCGGATGCGGTCGAGCAATTCCACCGGTATATCGTCGTAGGACACGGTGCGTTGGATAAACGCTGTGCCCAGTTTGGCAATGTTGTAATCCATGGTGCCCATCAGGTCTGCGGCGGCGGTACCGAAGATACGGATGTTTTCTGCCAGGTCTTCCTGGGGCACATACGCATGAACCACCAATCTTACCCGTCCATCGCGTTTAACCACAGCACCCATCCGCTCCAGTTCATCAAGAATGGCGCGCACCGGCACGTCACTGCTGTAGTCGCGCACTAATTCTGTGAAGTTGGGTTCGGCCGGGTCGTCATCAATCAATAGCTCCAGCGGTTGCCCGTGAGGGTCGTGGAAGCGGGTGTGATTGACCCAGGCGGTAATGATACGGGAGCAGGGGGCGGGGTTGTCGATGGCCCCACCAGCCAAGGGGTGCGGGCGTTCCTTGAGTTTGGCGATGTCCTTGCGGTTGATACCAGTCAACACCGCGATGCGGGCGTTGCTGGGTTTACGGCCGGGCAGCGCGAAGTCCTCTTCGGCCACGTCGACATACACGTGGCGAGCCACGTCAGCAAACAAGCGATAGGAAACGCCGTGGCGCATCAATAGACGCACCATGGGCCTCAGGAGCCTATAGAGGGCTCGGAACAATGCTTGCTGGGTTCTGTCGCTCATGGCTTGGGATTATAGCGTCAAATTCATTTTTTAAAATGTGATGTGAATCACTATTTGTATTCTGTTTTTGGGATTATAGTGTCAAAAATAATTACGGCATCACTGAAGATGCCACTAACTATAGAGGTGAAAGCTATGAAAACAGCCAAACTCCGGGCTCATTGTCTGGTTCTGATCTCGCTGCTAGGCCTGGCTGCCTGTGGGGGTAGCGATAATGAAGATACCGCTACCGAACAAAGCGGAAGCTTTTCTCTAGCGTTAACTGATGGCCCGGTGGATAGCGCTAATCAGGTGGTTGTGGAGTTTTCCGGTGTGTCTATCAAGCCCGCCGCTGGCGATGTGATTGAGTTCATGTTTAATGAACCGCTTCAGATTGACCTGTTGCAGCTGCAGGGCACGGCGTCCGAGTTCATTATTACCGAAGAGACGGTGCCGGCTGGCGACTATGAGTGGATTCGCCTGCACGTGAATGCGGAGCACGACAGTATTCTCGATTCCTTTATTGAGTTGGGTGATGGCTCGCAATTGGAGTTACGTGTTCCGAGCGGTAGCGAGACGGGATTAAAGCTGGTCCAGGGGTTCGCTGTGGCTGCCGATGGCCACGCGAATTTCACCATTGATTTTGATCTGCGCAAATCCATTACTAATCCTCCCGGCTTACCTGGTGCCTTGCTCAAGCCAGCTCTGCGTTTAATCGACAATCTCGACGTCGGCAGCATCACCGGTAGTATCGACGCCAATCTGGTGGCACAACAATGTGTCGACGCCGGGCTCAGTGCCGGTGCCGTATACATTTATGCCGGTTCCGGTGCGGTGCCGGTAGATATGCACGGTGAGGATGATGATCCGATAACTACGGCTTTGGTAAATTACAGCGAAGAGGCTGAATACCGTTACGAGATCGGTTTCCTGGTTGAAGGTGAATACACGCTGGCGTACACCTGTGGCTCGCTTGAGGATGATCCTGAACAAGTCGATGAATTAGTTTTTGTCGGGGTTGCTGATGTGACAGTCGTTGCTGACCAACAAGCGGTGCTCGATTTTATATTAACAGAATAAGTGACTAAAGAAGCTGATGCGTTATCTGCATGTCGGTTTTAACATTTTTTATGATGTGACAAAAAAATGAATGTGTTGATTGCATTAGGGGTTGTTCTTGCAGTGGTGTCATCGGTCACGCTTTTGACGTTTGCCGTTATGACTTTAATGTTAGTGATTGATCAAAAAAGGCAATAAATAACCATACTTTATCTCACGCCCGCCGGTAACCGAAAAACGACCACGTACTGTGCGTTTTTTTAGCGGTTCTTCAAGAGCCGCTTTTTTTTATGTTAAAAAAGCTATAGCTGCCTGGGTGCTAGCTTTCTCCGCATGGTTTATCCCCCCGTTGTTTTAGTCGTGCCGTAAAAACAACGTAAAAGTTTTCGTATAAAAGTGTAATAGTGGTGGACTCCATAACCCGCTTTGACTAGTATTGGTTCAAGCGTCCGTTGTAGATGTCTGCGATGCGATCCTCCTACGAGATTCAGTAATGCGTAAGGCACTCCTCTTTATCAAGGTTGTTTTGTTACTGGTGACGTTTGTCGGCACCAGTAGCAGTCATGCTACCAAATCTGGTGGCCACAGCCTGCTTGCCGTATCTGCCTTTGATGCCAATATCAATCTTGGCCAGCAAAGCACAGCGGAAGATGATAAAGCCGTTGTTACTGATCTCGAACTACCCCTTGTTGTTATTCAATCCTCGCCCTTAACGCATTGGCAATTATTGGTGCTGAGCAACCGCATTGATAATGGTCATTTTGCCCGAGCTCCGCCGTTAAACACCCTCGCTTGAACCGCTTTACCGCCGGTTTAATGGTGACTTGATACTGCTCTTTTTGTTACCTCCGGTGTTGGTTCCCATAGCCTGATGTGCGCTCGCCTACAGGTTTTGGTTTATTCAATTTTGCATCGGCTACCTGTATCTCAATTGATGCATCGAGAGGTGTTTATGAAAAATTTGACGGTTTATACGGTTGATGCCATTGATCATTTGGTGCAGCCCGACGAATTTGATGATGTAACGCCAGAGTCTTCTGCGCTGACCATTCTTACCGATTTTAAAGATCATCGTCCGCATGTTGTTGAGGCGCATATCCCGGCTGTTGAAGCAGCGGATTTAATGCAACAGGAAAATATTAATTTTAAGTTGGTGGTGGATCGACACAATGAGTTTGTTGGTTTGATCAGTATTGAAGATCTGTCTGATCAAAGCATTCTGTTAACACAAGTTGCAAACGGTGCAGGTCGAGACGAAGTCCTGGTTGCGGACTTGATGCATCACCGCGAATCCATCCGCGCAATTAATTACGACGAAGTCAAACGCTCCAGTGTGGCCGACATTATTTATACCTTGCAGCGTCACGGCCAGCAGTACTACATCGTGGTAGATCGAGATCATCATCATATTCGTGGTGTGGTGTCGTCGACTGAAATTTCTCGCCGGTTACATGCGCCGGTTTATGTCGAGCGTCAGCCCAGCGTGGCAGACATTCTTTCTCTCGCAAGAGGTTAATGAATAGATGTATTTCGCTTCGACGTATCGCTGCGCCGCGTGCATGCCAGTGACGCAGTGAGAAGTGAAACCTGATCAGAGAATTGCCCCCTCCCTGATCCGGAATTTATGACACTGCTTATGCAGCGTCTTAAATGCAGTGTGTTGTATTAAACCCACCCGCACCACGATGTTTCGGTTGCGGGTTTTTTTTGCCTGTTGGAAACTGGTAGCCTGATTTTTATATGCCTATTTATTCAGGACGCCTTATGTACCACCGAGAACATCATCGAATTCATCGCAATGGCTGGTTGCGTGCGGCTGTGCTCGGCGCGAATGACGGTATTGTTTCTACCGCCAGTTTGTTGGTAGGGGTTGCCTCGGCACAGGTAAGTCAAAACGATATTGTTATCGCCGGTGTGGCAGCTCTGGTCGCCGGTGCTATGTCCATGGCGGCCGGTGAATATGTGTCGGTGAGTTCGCAGGCTGATGCGGAAGAGGCGGATCTGGACCAGGAAAAGCATGAGTTGGAAACCAACCAGCTCGCGGAACATAAGGAACTGGCGGATATTTATATCGAGCGCGGACTGGATGCGCCCCTCGCTCGGCAGGTTGCCGATCAATTGATGCAACATGATGCGCTCGGCGCTCATGCCCGCGATGAATTGGGTATTTCTGA
>CAMPIG010000181.1 GCA_946886255.1 uncultured Cellvibrio sp.
GTGGATGGCTATGTGCATGTCAACCGGTTTGAAACCGCTGAAAATTTACAAGCGTCTATTGAAGCATCCGGCTTGGTGTTGGCTGACTGGCAAACTGAACAACGGGAACTGCACTACGACCGTCTGGTGGATTTGACCCGGGAGTTAAAAGCTCTGGGTGCGCACAATATCAATGCCGGGAAACCGGGAGGTCTGACCGGCCGAAAAAAAATTGAGGCATTTAAGCAGGCATACGAACAATTTCGCTGCGATGATGAATTGCCGGCGAGTTATGAGGTGTTCTATGTATTGGTGCAGGCGCCTTGGGTAACCTCAGAAAATTAATATTTAACATTCATCACATTTATGACAAAAAAAACGTTTTTTGTAACGGGCACGGATACCGGTGTAGGCAAAACTTTAATGTCCGCCGGATTATTGCTGGCTGCAAAAGAGCGTGGCTTATCGACCGCTGCATTAAAACCGGTGGCAGCAGGTTGCGAGGTCACTGCAGAGGGCTTGCGCAATGACGATGCGCTGTTGTTGCAGTCTGTCATCACGCAGCCTTTGGCTTATGAGCAAGTCAATCCTGTTGCGCTTGAACCGGCCATTGCGCCACACATTGCGGCCCAACAAGCTCGGCGTGTGTTGTCGGTGGATCGAATAGCCGGATTCTGTCGCGGAGTTTTACATCAGGCGGACTTTACCTTGGTGGAGGGAGCTGGTGGCTGGCGGGTGCCGTTAAATCCGGCTGAAACATTAGCAGACCTTGCGCGTACTTTGCAGTTACCGGTGATACTGGTTGTGGGCATACGGTTGGGGTGCATCAACCACGCCATGCTAACGGTCGAAGCCATTGCGCGAGACGGTTTGCCGCTTGCCGGTTGGGTGGCCAACATTATCGATCCGGATATGCCTTGCCAGCAGGAGAATATATTGTCCTTGCAGCAACGGTTGGCCGCGCCTTGTTTAGGGGTTGTGCCTTATCTGGGGCAAGGGGCATCACCAGCACAACTGAAAGAATTTTTTTCCAACACCTCTGCGGCGTCTCTTTTTCAATAACTCGCTTCTCGCTGGGCGTCATGGAATATTCATCCTGATCTTGCATTATTCCCTTAAGCGCTTGGTAAAAACCTGACCGAGACTGGCATGGTCCATGCCTGAACAATGCGAGTGTCGCTGCGACCTTGGCAAGTTCGGTTATGTAAAAACGAGGAGTTCTGCGTGAAGGCAAAAGTATTTCTTCTGATTCTATTTCTCAATACCTTATTGGTAAGTTGTGCGACCCCGGTGCCTCGTGAGCCGGTGGAGATCAACCTGGTTGCACTCAATGACTTTCACGGTTATCTGCAGCCGAGCCCATTCAGTTACACAGATCCCGGCAATTCGGATGCGGTTATTACGGTTCAGGCTGGTGGCGTAGCGACGCTTGCAGGTTTGTTGAACACATTGCGGCAGGATGATCCGCAATTATTATTTGTCGGGGTGGGTGATTTAATCGGTGCGTCCCCACCGATCTCCGCTATGTGGGCTGATGAGCCGACCCTGGAAGCGATGAAGTTATTGGCGCTACGCCTCTCATCGCTCGGGAATCATGAGTTGGATGAGGGCAAAGCCGAGTTATTGCGACAGATCAACGGTGGGTGTAATTCGCCGCGACCGGAGAAAGCTTGCCAATGGCGCGATCATTTTACCGGCGCAGACTTTTCATATATTGCTGCGAACCTGATCGATACAGAAACGGACAACACTCTGGTTGTGCCCTATGTAATTGAAACCGTGCGTGGAATAAAGATCGCGTTTGTCGGTGCGCAAGTGGAAGATCTTGCGTCGGTTGTCTCTGCCAGTTCCATGGAAGGTATCCGTGTTGAAGATGAAGCTGAAGCAATCAATCGTTTTATCCCGGAAATTAAACGCAAGGGCGCAGATATTGTTGTCGCTGTTGTGCATCAGGGTGGCAATACACTCGCCGCATTTAATCAGCCCGATTGTACTGACCTGGAAGGCGACATCGTGAATATTGTTAAACGCCTCGATCCTGCGGTTGATCTTGTATTAAGTGCACATACTCACGAAGCCTATTTATGCATAGTGGGCGATGTACCGGTAACGCAAGCGGCATCCTACGGTCGGTTAGTAACGCACCTGACGCTGGTATTCGAGCCCGTCGAAAAAAAATTATTGGATGTACAGGCGCGGAACCTGATTGTTGACCCGCAGCGCTACGAACCCGATCCGGCATTATTGGCCTGGCAAGCGAATGTTGAAGCGCGCAGTCGCGCTGTTCTTGAACGACCGGTTGCGCGCATCGGTGCAGCGGCAATCACACGCGTGCCTAATCGTCACGGTGAATCGGCTATGGGTGATCTGGTCGCCGACGCACAACTTGCTGCGACCCACAGTCTGGGTGCACAAATAGCACTGATGAATAGTGGCGGTATTCGCAGCGATTTAGTGCTCAAAGGTAATGAAGCACCGTTAAATTTTTCGCAGGTGGCAGCAGTTCATCCGTTCAAAGGTACATTGCAAGTCATCAGCTTGACCGGCGCACAAATAAAAAATGTGCTGGAGCAGCAGTGGCAAAGCGAGGGTGCTGGTAGTTTTAAACCCTTACAAATCTCACATTCTTTTAATTACCGTTGGGATGGGTCACAGCCGCGTGGCCAGCGTGTTCTGGCTGAAAGCCTGTCGCTTAACGGTGAATCGATCTCGCCGACGGAAACCTATCGCATTTCTGTCAATGCATTTCTTGCCGATGGTGGCGATAATTTTTCAGCATTAACGGTGGCCAGTGAACGGATTGATACCGGTATCCCGGATCTTACGGCGCTAATAGATTATTTGGTTGTTCAGGAGAAAGCCGGCACTCCGGCGGGGCATTCTGAGCCGGCGGGGCGTATATTGCGGGTTGATTGATTCGCTGTCTGGCTGGGGCGAAACGACAAGGCTCGCGGAAATTTTGGTTGGAATTACGCTTCGGTTATAGGTGGCATGTTATATAGAACTGGCTTTTGCGCCCAACCGGTCTTAAAAATCCGGACTGAAGCGGCAATTTTGGCTGTTTTTCAGGCAAAGCCAAGCGTAAAATGATTTCAATTATGGGTAAGTCTGGCCTTTTCATAACAACTTACCCGGTATTGCTATTTTACGAGGAGCTACCATGCAAATCGGTTCAGTCATTACTCAAGGTTTAATCGGGATGCAAAACAGCCAGGCGGAGATGACCCGTTCCGCTACCCAGATCGCCCAGGCCAGCACCACGCAGGGTGACAATCCCCAAACTACCGATTTGGTTGAGCCCTTGATCAACCTGCAATTGCAGTCGCAGTTATTCGACAGTGCTGCGCGCGTGGTTCAGGTCGCTGACGAGACTCTGGGCACCTTGCTTGACACCAAGGCCTGACGGACCCGCCATGATTACCCATATTCCTTCCAACTTTGCCAACGCCGTTGCCCCCTTTGCGCCGCTCGGTCGTCAGGTGGTCAGTGAGGAGGGGGTTGACCTCAAATCGTCGAACTTTAAAGCTCTGGAACAATCCGCTGACTCTGCGCGGGGTGAAAACCGTCGCTCTCCCGATGAGCGTCCCAATGATATGGGAGAGCAAGAGCGCCTACGTGAAGGGCGTGTCAGGGACGATGATTCCCAGGGCGAGCGTCGGGGTGATTCCAGAAAAGCGCGCCAGGAACAAGAGCTTCAGGATATTCGTGAACTCGCGGCCCGCGATCGTGAAGTGCGCAGCCATGAACAAGCCCATGCAGCGGTAGGCGGTAAGTACGCCGGTAGCCCTGTCTACGAATTCGTGCGCGGTCCGGATGGTGTGAACTATGCCGTGGGCGGCGAGGTCAGCATCGATACCAGTCCTGTTCCCGGGGATCCCGAAGCGACTATCGCCAAGGCGCAGCAGATTCGTCGCGCGGCCAACGCGCCGGCGGAGCCCTCATCACAAGATCGCCGCGTTGCAGCAGAAGCGTCACTGATGGAAGCTGAAGCGCGAGCAGCGCTGCGTCAGGAGCGGGTTGTTGAGAGTGAACAAACCCGCGAAGAAAAAATTGAGCGTGCCGAAGAGAAAAAAGCTGAGGACGCGCGTAAGGAAAAAGAAAGCGAAGCCCAACAAGCTGCCGATGAACGCGCCGAACAGTTGCGAGCACAACGTGCTGACGCACTGGCGGAATCAAGTCGCCGCAACATTGATATCAACCGCCGCCTGCTCGACATCGGTGTGAATAACAACATTTCTGTCATTGGTTCCTTCCTCGATCGCCAAGCCTAGCTTGTCAGTTGCTCTTGCGTCATTCGTATTGATCCCCTAGAGTTTTGCCTCGCGCAAAAAAATCCATAACGCCAATAAGGTTGAGGTCATGACATGACGAGCAAGTTGTCGCCGGAAGATCAGGCGCGGGTGGACAGTGTGACTTCCCGTGGTGTTAACAGCGTGGAACGGGCGCCTTTTCGTGTTTGGGTATTGCTCGGTGTAATCCTCCTTGTGCTGACAGGTTTAAGTATCTTTAGCTACATCATCGCCTGGTTGCATGGCGTCGTGTAGATTCGTGATTTAGTTAGACTTTTCCCTTGACCGTTGTGAGATGCATCCCTATAATTCGCGGCCTCACATGGACACAGTCCAGTGAGTTGAGGACGCGGGGTGGAGCAGCTTGGTAGCTCGTCGGGCTCATAACCCGAAGGTCGTTGGTTCAAATCCAGCCCCCGCAACCAGCTTTATGTTTTGTGGCTTGATCCCAAGCGACAAAACCGACGCAGGCTTCTTCTCCAGCCAGCCTCGTATCAGAGTAAAACAGGCAGCCGTAGAAGTTGCTTGTTATCGATAAGCCCCTTTATGGGGCTTTTTTGTATTTGTTTTTGCCGCAGGGGGTCGCCCCCAGCTACAGAGGCCTGTAGTGTTGTGAAGTTGTTGCGAATGGGCCTTGAGCCCATTTTTTATTTGTGGGCTCTCGCTCGCTGAGCACAAAAAGGTGATGTCATGGCGTCCAAACAAGAACAGTTACACGCATTGATTGCTCCGGTTGCCGCGTCATTAGGCTGCGAGCTCTGGGGGCTGGAGTATTTGACCCAGGGGCGCTATACCACGTTGCGAATTTATATTGATCGCGAAGGTGGTGTGATGCTGGAAGACTGCGAAAAGATCAGTCGTCAGGTCAGCAGTGTGATGGATGTGGAAGACCCAATTGACGGCGAATACACGCTGGAAGTGTCCTCTCCAGGTATGGACCGCCCCCTGTATACACTGGACCAATACGCGCGTTATATCGGTGAGCAAATTAATGTCCGCCTGCGCCTTGCGCGCGATGGCCGCCGTAAATTCAAAGGCACCATCATGGCTGTAGAAGGCGATGAAGTCCGTATTGGTGTCGATGACAAAGAATATGTTTTACATCTGGATGCTATTGATAAAGCGAATATTGTTCCTCGCTTTGATTGATATCGCCAAACACAGATTTTCGATTTAAATCATATGATGTGCGCACAGCGAAGATCAGTTGTGCGTAACCTGAGTTCCACGTAACCGGCGCAGTGGTTTGCGGTGTCGGGTTGAGGGGTTAACAGAGGCAAAGAGATGAACAAAGAAATTTTGCTGGTCGCCGATGCAGTTTCCAATGAGAAAGGTGTCGACAAGGAAGTGATCTTCGAAGCCATTGAAACCGCGCTGGCTACCGCCACGAAAAAACGTTTTGATGAAGACTCTACAATTGAAGTCGTCATCAACCGCTCCACTGGAGACTATGAAACCTTCCGTATCTGGGACGTAGTAGCCGATGATGTGGTGGCGGAATTAGGTACACAATTTACCTTGGAAGAAGCACACGAAAAAGACACCGCATTAAAAGCCGGTGATACTTACCGCGAAAAAATCGAAAACGTTGAGTTCGGGCGTATTGCTGCCCAGACTGCCAAGCAGGTGATCGTGCAAAAAGTGCGTGAAGCTGAGCGCGCGCAAATGGTAGAAGAATACCGCGATCGCATGGGTGACTTGATCAGCGGTAGCGTCAAGAAAGTGACCCGGGACAGCATTATTGTGGACTTGGGCAATAACGCTGAAGGCTTGCTGCCGCGTGATCAATTGGTTGGCCGTGAAATTTTCCGTGTCGGTGATCGGATTCGTGCACTGTTACTGGATGTGCGCACTGAAGCGCGCGGCCCGCAATTATTCCTGAGCCGTTCATGTCCGCAGATGTTGATCGAATTGTTCAAGATCGAAGTGCCGGAGATTGCGGAAGAAGTTATCGAAATCAAAGGTGCAGCTCGCGATCCAGGTTCACGCGCCAAGATTGCTGTAAAAACCAATGACGGACGTATCGATCCTGTAGGTGCCTGTGTCGGTATGCGCGGTTCGCGTGTGCAGGCGGTTTCCAACGAGCTGGGTAACGAGCGCGTTGATATTGTGTTGTGGGACGATAACCCGGCACAGTTTGTGATCAACGCTATGTCGCCCGCTGAAATTGAATCCATTGTGGTGGATGAAGATGCGGGCTCGATGGATGTCGCCGTCAGCGAAGACAATCTCGCTATGGCAATCGGTCGCGGTGGCCAGAATGTGCGTTTGGCTTGTGAGTTAACGGGTTGGGATATCAATGTGATGAGCGTGCCCGAGTGGCAAGCCAAGCAGCAGGCGGAGTCCGGCAGTTATATTCAGGTATTTATGAACGCGCTGGATGTCGATGAAGATATTGCTACCGTTCTGGTTGAAGAAGGCTTCACCACACTGGAAGAAGTGGCTTACGTACCCCTGGAAGAAATGTTGGCGATTGACGGTTTTGATGAAGATATCGCTGAAGAATTGCGTGCACGTGCTAAAGATGCGCTTCTGACTCAAGCGTTGGCATCGGAAGAGCGCCTTGAAGGTGCTGCCCCGGCAGAAGACTTGTTGAGTATGGAAGGTATGGATGACGCGTTGGCTGCGAATTTGGCGAGCCGCGGCATTGTGACGATGGAAGATTTGGCCGAGCAAGCCATCGATGATCTGCTGGATATCGACGGCATGGACGAAACCCGTGCAGCTGCACTGATTATGAAAGCCCGCGAGCCTTGGTTTGCATGATTGCTGCCAAAGTATGAATTGTCGTGGGCAAAGAACAAGACTGAGGAAAAGCAATGGCAGAAGTAACAGTAAGCGAACTCGCCAAATCTGTGGGAGCACCGGTTGAGCGACTGCTGAAACAAATGCAGGAAGCCGGGCTGAAACAGAAAACCGCTGATGCGGTGGTATCTGATGAAGAAAAGCAAAAGTTGCTGGACTTTTTAAAGACCAGCCACGGCGAAGCGAGCGGCGAGCCAAAGAAAATTACCTTGCAGCGCAAAACCACAACCACGTTGAAGACGGGTTCTGGCAGTGCGCGTAAAACCGTGAATGTCGAAGTGCGCAAAAAGCGCACCTACGTCAAGCGTGAAGAAGTGGAAGATCAATCCGGTACAGAGTTAGACGCTGTTCAGGAAAACGAAGAGTTGCAGCAAGAGCCCCAACTCGTGGTAGAGGCCCCTGTGGAGGAGCCGACTCATACGCCCGAACCTGAGCCGGAAATCTCAGAAGAAACGCCTGTCGTGGAAGCCGCACAAGCGGATGCCGATGCTGCTGGACGCTCATCATTTACCGACGGTATAGAAGAAAAACGCCGCGCTGCCCAAGAGCGCCGTATGGCGGAAGAGGCCCAGCGTAAAGCTGAGACAGCCGCTAAAGAAGAAGCCAAGCGTGTAGAGCAACAGGCGCGTACAACGGAAGCGAAACCGGCAGCAAAAACGGCTGAAGACGTTGCGCGTCCTGCGCGTCCCAAACCGGCAACCACCGCAGCGCCGGCAACGGCAGATCGTGATGAAAAACACGGCCGCAAACGCGAGGGTCGTCGCGAAGAAGATTTTGATGAAGAAGACAAGCACCGCAAGCGTGCCGGCAAAGCGACCAAGAAAGTGGGGACACCCAAGAAGGGCGCCAAGGTGGATCTGCTGGAGCTGGAAGGCGATGACGGCGAGGATATGGATCTGTTGGCTCGCCGCCGCAGTGTGCGGGCTAACCATAAGGCCTCTAACAAGCACGCCTTTAAGAAACCAACGACCAAGATCGTGCACCAGGTGGATGTCCCCGAAACTATCGTGGTATCCGAGCTGGCGCAGCGCCTGACAGTAAAAGTGGGCGAATTGATCAAGCGATTGATGAAGATGGGTGTCATGGCCTCCATGAACGAAGTCATCGACCAGGATACCGCAGTACTGATTGTGGAAGAGTTGGGTCACCAGGCTAATCTGGTCAGCGAGAACGATATCGAGCATGCGCTGGAAAAATCCCTCGAAACCGAGGGAGAGTTAATGCCTCGGGCGCCGGTCGTTACAGTGATGGGGCACGTTGACCACGGTAAAACCTCGCTGCTCGATTATATTCGCGAAGCCAAGGTGGCTGCTGGGGAGGCCGGTGGTATTACCCAGCATATCGGTGCTTATCGGGTTGCTACCAGCCGGGGTGAGATTACCTTCCTGGATACCCCCGGCCACGCAGCGTTTACCGCCATGCGCGCCCGTGGTGCCAAGGCAACTGACGTGGTGATTCTGGTGGTCGCTGCCGATGACGGCGTGATGCCGCAAACCGAAGAAGCCATTCTGCACGCCCGTGCAGCGGAAGTGCCTTTGGTGGTAGCCATCAACAAATGCGATAAGCCCAGCGCTGATCCGGATCGTGTCAAACACGAACTGGTAGCCAAGGGTGTAATTCCCGAGTCTTGGGGTGGTGATACTCAATTCATCGAAGTCTCCGCTCATACAGGCCAGGGTATTGATGAGTTGCTTGAAGCTATCTCACTGCAGGCGGAAGTGCTTGAACTTACCTCCGTGGTCGATGCTGCCGCTAAAGGGGTGGTCATTTAATCCCGTATGGACAAGGGTCGCGGCGTAGTCGCCACCCTGCTGATCCAACAGGGCACCCAGAAGC
>CAMPIG010000182.1 GCA_946886255.1 uncultured Cellvibrio sp.
GAGTAATGCGGTGAATCTAACGGATGGTCTTGATGGCCTGGCCATTATGCCCAGCGTTATGGTGGCGGCGGCACTGGGGGTGATTGCGTATCTGTCGGGGAACGTCAAGTTTGCGCAGTACTTGCAAATCGCTTATGTAGCGGGCGCCGGTGAGCTGGTAGTTTTCTGTTGTGCTTTGGTAGGTGCGGGCTTGGGTTTTCTCTGGTTCAACACTTACCCCGCACAGGTATTTATGGGTGACGTGGGTGCACTGGCATTGGGGGCCGCTCTCGGTGTGATTGCCGTAGTCATCCGCCATGAAATCGTATTGTTCATTATGGGTGGCATCTTTGTATTGGAAACCGTTTCAGTGATTCTGCAGGTGGCGTCATTCAAATTGACCGGCCGACGAATCTTTCGCATGGCGCCCATCCATCACCATTTTGAATTAAAAGGTTGGCCTGAGCCGCGTGTCATTGTGCGCTTCTGGATCATTACAGTGATCTTGGTATTAATCGGTCTAGCCACCTTAAAACTGCGGTAATTAAAGAACGTTTAAAGAGAAATTACAGTGACTCAAATGATCGCCACAAGCAAAGTCAAAGCCATCATCGGCACCGGTGTAACCGGTTTGTCGGTGGCTCGCTTTTTGGCGAAGCAGGGTCAAGCATTTGTATTGCTGGATACGCGCGCGCAACCACCAAATCTGGCGCAAATTAAGGAAGAATTTCCGCAGGTTCTGGTCGAGACCGGCGAATTAAAAGTTGAAACCTTATTATTGGCGGATGAAATTATTGCAAGCCCGGGCGTTGCCGTGGCAACACCCGCAATTGCCAAAGCCAAGGCGGCGGGTATTCCGGTGGTGGGTGATATTGAATTGTTTGTGCGTTATGCGCGCGCACCCATTGTGGCGATTACTGGCTCCAATGCCAAAAGCACCGTGACAACACTGGTGGGTGAAA
The DNA here is from genome assembly GCA_946886255.1 of uncultured Cellvibrio sp. The sequence continues at coordinate 942 of CAMPIG010000182.1, forward strand.
TGGCCGCTCAAGCCGGGTTGAAAGTTGCGGTGGGCGGCAACCTGGGGACGCCGGCGTTGGATTTGTTGCGTGATGATATTGAATTGTATGTGATGGAGCTTTCCAGTTTCCAACTGGAAACTGTGTCCAGGCTCAACGCCAGGGTGGCGACGATTTTAAATATCAGTGCAGATCACTTGGATCGCTACCCCAACATGCAGGCTTATCACGCTGCAAAACTGCGTGTGTACTTCGGTGCAGAAAAAATTGTTGTTAATCGCAACGACGTATTGACTCATCCGCCGCTGGCGACTGGTATAAAGCCGATCACATTTGGTGGCGGTGCGGAGTTTAATAATTTCGGCATTATTCAGGAGCAGGATGAAGATTATCTGGCATGGCAATTCCAGCCCTTGATGCCGGTAAGCCAATTAAAAATCCGTGGCAAGCACAATGTCGATAATGCCCTGGCTGCACTGGCACTGGGGCAGGCCGCCGGCTTGCCATTGCCAGCCATGGTCGAGACCCTGAAAACGTTTGCCGGGTTGCCGCATCGTTGTGAATGGGTCACCGCTATTAAAGGTGTGGAATTTTTTAACGATTCCAAAGGCACTAACATCGGCGCAACGGTGGCTGCAATCAAAGGGCTTGCCCGTCCGCCAGCGAAACTGGTGTTGATTGCCGGTGGTGATGGAAAAGGTGCACATTTTGCTGAGTTGGCCCCGGCTATTGATGATCAGGTTCGCGCTGTTGTGTTGATTGGTCGTGATGCGCCAGTAATTGCAGCGGCAATTGAAGGTAAAAGCAAAATAATTTTTGCAACGAGCATGACTGACGCGGTGAATAAAAGTTTTGAGCATGCTCATGCTGGTGATGCAGTATTGCTGTCACCTGCCTGTGCAAGTTTCGATATGTTCAAGAATTATATAGATCGTGGGCAACAGTTCTGCGCAGCCGTGCGGGAGTTGGCATCATGATGACGACAACCCGCAATGACCTGCCATTTAACCAGCGCGTCGATTGGACGCTGCTGAGTTTATGGCTGGTGTTGATGTCAATCGGGCTGGTGATGGTTGCATCGGCTTCCGTGGCCTTTGCCGCCGCCAATTATGGTGATACCTGGTATTTCGCCAAACGTCACGGCGTTTATATGGTTATGGGCGTCACCCTGGCGATGGTGGTTGTGTCTATTCCTATGAGTGTATGGCAACGCTACGCGGGTTATTTTTTATTGTTCACCTTGTTGCTGTTGGTGATCGTGCTGATTCCTGGCGTAGGAAAAAAAGTGAACGGCAGTCAACGCTGGCTGAGCCTCGGCATTATTTCAGTACAGGTGTCAGAGATTGCCAAATTTTGTGCTGTGGTGTTTTTCGCCAGCTTTTTTGCGCGGCGTTATCACGAGTTGCATTTCGGTTGGCAAGGTTTTCTGAAGCCTTTGTTGGTTGTTGGTTTGTTCGTTGTGTTGTTGTTGCTGGAGCCAGATTTCGGTAGCTCAGTGGTATTGAGTGCAACCGTGTTTGCCATGATGTTTATCGCCGGTGTGCGGATGTGGCACTTTCTGTTGTTGATTGGTTTGGGTGTTGCGAGCCTGGGAGCCGTGGCAGTGTTTTCTCCCTACCGTATGCAACGCTTGATTACTTTCCTGGACCCTTGGGCTGATCAATTTAATACCGGCTATCAATTAACACAGTCGCTCATTGGTTTTGGGCGCGGTGAGTGGTTCGGTCTGGGCTTGGGCAACAGTTTGCAGAAACTGTTTTTCCTGCCGGAGGCGCATACCGATTTTATCTTTGCCATCATCGCGGAAGAGTTTGGTTTGATTGGGGCGACGATTGTTATCGGGTTGTTTGTAGCGTTGATATTACGCATCTTCACCATCGCAAAAAATAATCTGGCGGTAGGTAAAGCCTTTGCTGCTTTTGCTGCATTCGGTGTCGCTATTCTGTTTTCGTTCCAGGTGTTTATCAACGTCGGTGTCGCTTCCGGATTATTGCCAACCAAAGGGTTAACGCTGCCGTTTATCAGTTACGGTGGAAGCAGTTTGTTAGTCAGCTGTGTGTTGCTGGCCTTTGTCATGCGGATTGAGTGGGAGGTGCGCGGCGTTAGCTCAATTTTTATTCCGCCAGCGCGGCCTCTGCGTGCAGCTGTTCGTCCTCCACCGATAATGCCGGAGGCGATATGACTGATGCGCAATCGCTGAAGGTGATGATTATGGCTGGTGGTACCGGTGGTCATGTTTTTCCGGCGTTGGCTGTTGCTGAGGTCTTGCGGCAGGCGGGCGCACAGTTGATGTGGCTCGGTACAGGGCGCGGGATTGAAAATCGTTTGGTGCCGGGGGCGAATATTCCGTTGCACCTGATTCGTGTCGAGGGTGTGCGCGGCCGTGGATTATACGGATTAATCAAAGCGCCATTTTTGGTGGGTTATGCGATTGCTCAAGCCATCGGCATCCTGCGACGTGAACAACCTGATGTGGTGGTGGGCTTCGGTGGTTTTGCTTCAGGGCCGGGTGGGATTGCAGCGCGTGTGTTAGGAAAGCCTTTGGTCATCCACGAGCAGAATGCAATTGCCGGTACCACCAATCGTTTGCTTGCACGTTTTGCGACGCGCGTACTGTCGGCATTTAACGGTGTGTTTTCGCAGGCGCAGGTGGTAGGTAATCCGGTGCGTAACACGATTGCGTCACTACCGACACCGGCGGTCCGTTATCGCGCTCGTCGAGCGCAAAAAACAAAGCTGCATCTGTTGATTTTAGGCGGCAGTCTAGGCGCGAAAGCGATTAATGAGTTGGTGCCGAAAGCCTTGGCGCAATTGCCGTCAGAGTCGCGTCCGAACGTGTGGCATCAAACCGGAAAAGATCATGCGCAAACTACAGCGACGCTGTATGAGCAACAACACGTGATCGCCAGAGTAGAGGCTTTTATTGACGATATGGCCACTGCTTATAGTTGGGCGGATGTAATTGTATGTCGTGCGGGAGCTTTGACGGTTTCTGAGCTGATGGCTGCGGGAGTGGCTGCTATTTTAATTCCGTTGCCGTCAGCGATTGATGATCATCAAACCCATAACGCGGCTATTTTAAGTAGCGTCGGTGCTGGCATATCTGTGCCTCAGCGCGACTTCACACCGGCGAAACTGGCTGCGCTTTTGATGACGTATATCAATGAGCCGGAACAAAGTATGAACATGGCTGAAAAAGCGCGCCTGCTTGCGTTGCCTGATGCAGCAGAGACAGTAGCAAATATATGTGTGGAGGTGGCGCGTGGATAAAGCCATAGAACATTATGAAGTACCCGAGATGCGTCGTATCCGTCGCATCCATTTTATCGGTATCGGTGGTGCGGGGATGAGCGGCATTGCCGAAGTGTTGTTGAACCAGGGTTATGAAATTTCCGGATCGGATATTAAAGAATCCAGTGTTACAGCGCGTTTGGTAAATAAAGGTGCACAGGTTTTTATCGGCCACAGCGCAAGTAATATTGCCGGTGCTGATGTGGTGGTAAATTCTAGCGCGGTTGCGGCTAATAATCCTGAAATGATTGGTGCGCGTGAGCTGCGTATTCCGATTGTTCGCCGCGCCGAGATGTTGGGTGAATTGATGCGCTATCGCCACGGTATTGCGGTCGCCGGCACGCACGGTAAAACCACCACCACCAGCTTGATGGCCTCTATCCTCGCTGCGGCGAAACAAGATCCAACATTTATCATCGGCGGACTGGTAAATAGTACCGGTACCAATGCGCAATTAGGTGGCAGTCGGTATCTGGTTGCAGAAGCCGATGAAAGCGATGCGTCCTTTCTGCATCTGCAACCGATGGTCGCTATCGTGACCAATATCGATGCAGATCATATGGATACCTACGGTGGAGATTTCTCGAAGCTGAAGAAAACCTTCGTCGAATTTTTGCATAACCTGCCATTTTATGGCTTGGCAGTTTTATGCGGCGAAGACCCGGTGATTCGCGACATTATTCCTGAAATTGCGCGTCCGATTCTCACTTACGGCTTTGACGAACATTGTGATTTTCGGGCGATCAATATTAAGCAAAACAAGATGCAGTCAGAATTTGATGTGCTGCGTCCCGGCCACGAGAAGCCTTTGCACATTCGTCTGAATATTCCCGGTATCCACAACGTATTAAATGCAACGTCAGTTATTGCGGTAGCCACTGATGAAGGCATCAGCGACGAAGCGATTCAGCAGGGGCTGGAAAATTTCCAGGGAGTTGGTCGTCGCTTTCAAGTGTACGGAAATTTTCCTATCGGCACTGGCGAGGCCATGTTGGTGGATGATTACGGTCATCACCCGCGCGAAGTGGCCGCGATTATCAAAGCCATACGGGACGGCTGGCCTGACCGGCGTCTGGTCATGGTTTACCAGCCGCACCGTTATACGCGCACGCGGGATTTGTACGAAGATTTTGTTGAAGTGTTATCAACGGTGGATGCTCTGGTAATGCTCGAAGTATACAGCGCAGGGGAAGAAGCTATTCCCGGCGCAGACAGTCGCCATCTGTGTCGCAGTATTCGCGCGCGCGGTGTGATTGAGCCTATCTTTGTTGAAACCGTTGAAGGTGTTCCGGCCATCATCAAAGACCTGGTTAAAGCAGGCGATATTGTGATTACCCAAGGCGCAGGCAATGTGGGTGTGTTGTCCCCCGAATTAGCCAAGCGCAACTTGCAGTAGAGGTAAAAAATGCAACCCATATCCTTGCCGATTGATGAAGCGTTAAAAAGCCGACTAGGTCGTGTGGGCGTTTTGTTCGGTGGACAATCGGCGGAACGTGAAATTTCCTTGCAAAGCGGTACGGCCGTTATCAATGCATTGAAAGAAGCAGGTATTGATCCGGTGGTGATTGATATTGGCGAAAACGCAATCAGTGATATCCAAGCCGCCAAGCTGGATCGGGCGTTTATAGCATTGCACGGCCCCGGTGGTGAAGACGGACGGATTCAAGCGGTATTGGAATATTTAAACATTCCTTATACCGGCAGTGACGTACAGTCATCGGCATTCGCCATGGATAAGTTGCGCAGCAAACAATTGTGGCGCGGTGTCGGTTTATCCACACCGGATTTTGCGGTGTTGCAGGCAAATACCGATTGGGAAACTGTGCTAGACAGCCTGGGGGGTGAAGTAATGGTCAAGCCAGCCCACGAAGGATCCAGTATCGGTATGTCGCGTGTGCAATCAGCAGCAGAACTGCGAGCGGCTTATCAAAATGCCGCACAGTACGATGGCAGTGTACTGGTTGAGCGTTTGATCACCGGTGGCGAGTACACCGTGGCGATTCTGGACGGTAAAGCCTTGGCGCCTATTAAACTGGAAACTGACCATCGCTTTTATGATTTTGATGCGAAGTACCTGGCGGAGGACACTCGTTACCTTTGCCCGTGCGGCTTAAGTGAAGCGAAAGAAAAAGAGCTGCGTGAGTTAGCGTTAAATGCCTTCAACGCGCTCGGCTGTCGCGGTTGGGGCCGTGTGGATGTTATGGCCGACTCAGCACTGAATTTTTATTTGTTGGAAGTGAACACAGTACCTGGTATGACCAGCCACAGTTTGGTACCCATGGCTGCAAAAGCAGAAGGTCTATCTTTTGCGCAATTGGTCATCGCTATATTGCTGGCCAGTTTGTAAATCAACATGAACGACAGCAGTGTCAATGGCAGGCGACGCAGTAAACAAGCAGAGGGACTGAATGCCAAGGTTCCCAGCTACGGTGGTACCCGCTTGGGTGACAACAAGAGTGACAGCGCCGGTCGTTGGTTAAGACGTTTAGTGGGATTGGTTTTGATACTCGGAGCGCTGGCATTAGCGCTGTATTTTGTCGCTGAGCCTGTGGCGGAGCTGGTTGATCGACCGCTGGCTAGCGTGATGGTGGAGGGTGACTTTCATTTCATCAGTAAAGAACGAGCCATGGCGTTAATCAGCGCAGAGATCAATGAAGATTTTTTGCAGCTGGATTTGATGCGCATGAAAACGGCGCTGGAAAGTGAGCCCTGGGTTGAACACGCTGCGTTGGCGCGACGTTGGCCTGATGCGCTGGAAGTGCGTATCACTGAGCAGCAGCCGATTGCGCGATGGGGTACAGACGGCTTTTTAAACCAGCGCGGTGAGTTGGTGCGGGTTGACAATATTGATGCATTGGCGGCGTTACCCTTATTGCAAGGCAATGCTGCAGACGCCAGCAAGATCATGCAGCAATACCAGGATTTATCGCAGTTGTTGCGTTCGCGTGGTTTGGACGTTATCGAGCTGAAGTGTGATAACAAAAAGTCCTGGCGATTGACGTTGAAAGGTGATGTGGAAGTGGCCATTGGCCGGGATCAGGTGATGGAAAAAATGCGTCGTTTTATGGCGGTCTACGATCAACACCTGAGTGAAGTCTGGCAAGACGTTACAGCAATTGATGTGCGTTATACCAACGGCGTTGCGGTGCAATGGTCGCCGGATTCAGACGCAAAAAAAAATTACATTAAATCGATGTGATCATTCAAAGGTTGGAATGATTTAAAAAGAGGTTACGCCAATGGCAAATGCTGGTGACAACAAAATGATTGTTGGCCTGGATATAGGTACATCCAAGGTGGTGGCGCTTGTGGGGGCCATCACGCCCGAGGGGCGTCTGGAAATTGTTGGTATCGGATCACATCGCTCCAGCGGTTTGAAAAAAGGTGTGGTGGTAAATATCGAATCCACGGTGCTTTCGATCCAGCGCGCTATTGAAGAAGCGGAGTTGATGGCTGGTTGTCAGATTCACTCAGTCTATGCGGGTATCGCAGGCAGCCACATTCGCAGTCTGAATTCTCACGGCATCGTGGCGATCAAGGATCGCGAAGTGTTTGCCCAAGACCTGGATCGTGTGATTGATGCGGCACAGGCCGTGGCTATTCCAGCGGACCAGAAAATTCTGCACATCCTGCCGCAGGAATTTTTAATTGATGATCAGGATGGTGTGAAAGAGCCTTTGGGGATGTCCGGTGTGCGCCTGGAGGCAAAAGTGCATCTTGTGACATGCGCGGTCAATGCTGCACAAAATATTGAAAAATGTATTCGTCGCTGTGGTTTGGAAGTTGAAGATATTATTTTGGAACAATTGGCTTCAAGTTATGCCGTACTGACAGACGATGAAAAAGAATTGGGTGTTTGTGTGGTGGATATTGGTGGCGGTACCACCGACATCGCCATCTTCAAAGACGGTGCAATTCGCCATACGGGCGTGATACCGATTGCCGGTGATCAGGTGACCAACGATATCGCTATGGCGCTGCGTACACCGACGCCTAATGCAGAAGAAATTAAAATTAAATATGCCTGTGCGTTAGCAAAATTAACCAGCCCGGACGAGACAATTAAAGTTCCCAGTGTGGGGGATCGTCAGCCGCGCGACCTGTCCCGTCAGGCATTGGCCGAAGTGGTGGAGCCACGTTACGACGAGTTATTTACGCTGGTGCAATCAGAATTGCGGCGCAGTGGTTATGAAGATTTGATTGCCGCCGGTATTGTGTTGACCGGTGGAACATCAAAGATGGAAGGCGTTATTGAACTGGCGGAGGAAATATTTCATATGCCGGTTCGTATCGGAGCACCACACGCCATTCGTGGTTTGACTGACATCGTGAATAATCCAATTTATTCCACCGGTGTCGGTTTGTTGATGTATGCAATGAAGCAACAACAGGAGGGCAGGGGAGCTGCGCATCATTCGAGGGAACATCAGGGTTCGATTATCAGTCGGCTCAAGAAATTATTTCAAAGCAATTTTTAAGTGTAATCACAGATTATTTTTTAACAGACACGTTCAAGGGAAAAAAGGGGTATTACTATGTTTGAATTAGTCGATAGCATTCAACAAAGTGCAGTTATCAAAGTTATCGGTGTTGGTGGAGGCGGCGGTAACGCTGTCAAACACATGATTGCTAATAACGTTGATGGTGTGGAATTTATTTGTGCAAATACTGACGCGCAAGCGCTGAAAGATATTGA
>CAMPIG010000183.1 GCA_946886255.1 uncultured Cellvibrio sp.
CCAGTTGCTGCTGTTTGTGTTCGTCGCTGGTAAACCAATAATAATCCTGTTTACTTTTCGGCTTGATCAACCCTTTGAAAGGAACAATGTGCTCTATAACCAACCTGGGCATACCCATCTTGCGATCGGCATTAAAACTTTGATTCCAGTGCACAAGAATGTCGCGTTTGATTGTGGCAATGGCCAATTCTTCTGATGATGCCTCAATCAGACGGCACGTGATAAATCCAATCACCGGTACTGGGTTACCATAATTTTCAAAGAAAATATCGGCTCCGGAAATAACTACTTTGTAGTACATGTTTTCACTCAAAACAGATGTTTCATGGGTTACTTTTTTGGCGTCGACCGACATTAATCCAATTCCGCGTCGCCCTTGACGCTGTTGCCATATAGTGGCGCCGTTTCCGGTAACTTGTGAAACAATTTACTGAAATGTTGTTGAACGCGCGCAATATCCATCACCGACATGCCGCTTGAAAAACCGAACCAGACATACAGCCCATTCAAATCTTTAAACATCGGGGGCAAGTACTTGGGGCCAGCAATCACACCTTCCAGATAACGTTCGTAAAGTAACGGTAGATCATCTAATGTCACTTTGCCGACAAATAACATAGGAATAATTTCCGGCACGCCGGATTGAATAGCGCTACGAATAAAATTGACGTTTTCGACGAAACCTTTGACGTAAGAAATATCCTTGGTGAATACCGATCCGCCCGTTAATGTGCCGCCGCGAAACACGCGCTGGGTAACGCGATAACTGTCATGTTCACTGATGCCGCGTTCCAGGAAGTAGCGATATACCTCGCAAAAATCGGCACCCTGTTCTGCCAGATCAACCGCGACTACTCGGTCGCTGATGCGTCGGGCGCGCTGCGGAAATGAACTGAAGGTAAGAGTTTCCAGTAGTACGGCCATGCCTTCCTGGATCGCGGTAATGCGTGGCGACCCGACACTGAGCCAGGTGGCCCAGGGTTGTTGGCGTCCGTTCAGTGTCGTGCCGATATGCACCCAGCCTTCGTGAACTTCCAGAACCTGTAAGTCCAGTTCAGAAAAATGGGCGCGGCGGTTGATCTTGATGCAATCTCCTCCCGCAGAGGCGTCCGATACAATGTCGTCGCTGATTTGCACCCTGACTTCGCCCGGTGAAAAATAATTATTCATTCGTTGCAGCAGGATATCGACGGCCTGTTCGGCGTTGATGTGGTTGCTGTATGGACGGTTCAGGTGATCCACCGCTGGCAGGGAAAACACATGGCACAGGCGTTCGCCCAACTGCCGCAGTGTTTTGCGGTCGCCGCGAATTTTGTCTTGTGCCGAGCCGTAGAGCAGGCGGCTGAAATAGCCGAACTGAGGCTGGCCGCGGTGGCGCAATAATTCAATAACGATTTGATACTGCTCAATAGTCGCCTTAAGAATGTGGCCCAAGGCATCGCCGCGCCCCAAGTGTCTGCGGACATCGTTTTTCAGGTCTTTCAGATCCTGGTGGACGATGTCGGGATCAAAGGCTAATTTCTGCCGTTGATAAAAGTCGGCGTCGATGGCTGGCAACGTGTGGCCACCCCTGGCGCGGAATGTCGTTTCTAATTCCGCTGGCCATTTAATCGCATCCAGGATGCGGATGGGGCGTTGAAGTGCTACCAGGCGCGTGGACAGGGCCTGCAATCGCTCCAGGTAGGCTTGATTTTTCATAGGCAGGTTCCAACAACAGGCCGGGTGGTACGTAACGAAAGGTATAAACTGGGAGCAGTTTATACCTTGGCGAACGGATTGTGAGTAAGGTCACGTAAATTCTTCGGATCATGTCATGCGATTGATAAGGATAAGCGGTAAAAAAATGCTGCCGGTGAGTTGTTTTTAATCACCTGCTGGCTTTTATAATGGCAACCCTTATTCACGCCTTTGCTCGCAACCCTTATTCGACACCGGGGGACAGGTTCATGGCATACCTGGCGCTGGAAAAACTGCACCAGCTATATGATGGTTACCGGCAGCCCCTGCGTGTGGCCGGACGCGAGTTACTCTTGTTGCAGGAAGAGGGACGGCTCTATCTGATTGCCAATCGTTGCCCTCATATGGAGGCACCGCTGCACAAGGGCAGTGTGCGGCAACATCTGCTAAGGTGCCCAACCCACGGGATCGAATTTGATCTGCGCGATGGGCGCGCCCAAGGCAATGCGGCAGCGTGCGTCGGCTCGCTTGAATATATTCCCTTGGTATATGAAGGAAACACCGTGGGTGTTGTACTCTGATTTTCGGGCGGACGGTGCATCATTGTGCTATTTGCTCTATTTCCGTGTGGCACCTAGCCACAATTTGTCCAGGTATGCGTTGCTGCCTTGGTTCACTTTTAATAACAGGAAACCATTATGTCCGTCTTGTCCCGCTTGTTTGGTAAAGCTAAAAAAGGCCAACCCGAAACCCGTGTCAATAAAATTACCGCGCTGGAAAGCCTGTCGCCCGATGCGCTGATGAGTATCGCCTTGGGTGAAAAAGGCGAGCAGGACGATCAGTTGCGTGTAGCAGCAATTGAACGACTGGATGACGCAAGTACTTTGCGCGATATCGCTTTCAGCTCTACCAGCAATCAGGTGCAGCGTATTGCGCGGCAGCGACTTGCCGCGTTGGTTGATACAGGCAAGATTGACTTTGATCAGTTATCTAGGCAATTAGGCGATCCGGTAAAACTTTTTGCGGTGATGAGTTTTTCGCAGCAGGCTGATCGGCTTGAACAACTCTTGTCCTCCATCAATGACAACGAACTGCTGTATAAGATGGCTCGCGAAGGCGCTACGGTAAAGCTGCGACAGATTGCTGCGGAAAAAATTGAAGACCGTGAACAATTGCAACACTTATTAAAAGACACCAAAGGTAAAGACAAGGCCGTCTATAAAATCGTCAAGGATAAATGTGACCGTTTCCGCGAAGAGGAGAAGTCGATTGCGGCCACCCAAACGGCTATCGATACGCTCTTGCAATCGCTCGCGCAACACAGTCAGCGTGTGTTCGATGTTCATTACACCGCAAAATTTCATTTGTTGCAGCAGCAGTGGCAGCCATTGGCTGAACAGGCAAATGAAGCACAGCAGCAGCAAGCAAACGAAGCCATCGCCGCCTGTCAGGTAAAGATCAACAAGGTGGAAGCGGCGGAGGCTGAAGCTGAGGCCAAAGCGATTGAATTGGCCAGTGCGGATCAGCATCGCCAGGATATTTTGCAAGCACTTGCTGCCCTGGTAAAACAATTGGCCGTGGGTGAGCCGGTGGAGGATACGCAGATCCAGCAGCTCAGGGCGCAATGGCAAGAAGCGGCAACACACAAGCCTGCTACAGCAAGCGAACAGAAATCTTATGTAACATTGACGGAAATGATTCCCGCCTTGCAGCAACAGTTTACGCGTTACGGCAGCATGGAAAACCATGTCGCACTATTGGCTAACGCAGACAGTGATGCTGACGATCATCCGCCAATCTATCGCCATCTCAAGCAACGCCTGGAAGGAAAAAAAATATTTGCAGGTGATACGGTTCCGCAAAACATTCTCGATGCAGAGGTCGCCCTGGAAGAATGGGACAAGCAGCGTCAGGCGAAAAAAGCTGAACAACACCATCTGCAACGGCAAATTGGGGGGTTGATTCGCAAAGCGAAGGACGCCAGTAGCACCGGTAAATTGCAGCAAGCCGCCGGCTTGCGGCGCGCCATTGAGGACAAACTGGCGCAAGCAAAAACAGTGCCTGCGCATTTGCAGGGCCAACTGCAGCAACTGGATGAAATGCTCGATAAATTGCAGGATTGGAAAGATTACGCCGTGCTACCCAAAAAGCATGAACTTATTGCGCAGATGAAGTCTTTCATCGGCAGTGAGGAGCACCCGGAAGCGCTCTCGATCAAGATCAAGCGCTTGCAGGATGAGTGGAAGTCGCTCAGCAAAGGTGGCGGGCTACATAAAGAAAATCAGGAACAGGATCAGGAACTGTGGGAGGATTTTCACCAAACGGCTCAAACGGCTTATCAGCCCTGTCGCGAATATTTTGCCGAGCAAGCGACTATTCGGCAGCGTAATCTGGAGAGCTGCAAGGCTTTAGTCGATCAACTAAAAACCTATGAGCAAAATTATTCCTGGGATGCTGCTGACTGGAAGGCCGTCGAAAAAGTTGTGCGCCTGGCACGTCAGGAATGGCGCGGTTACTCTCCCACAGAGCGCGCCGCAACTCAGCCGGTATTGGCAGAGTTTGATGCAGTGCTTGAGCGGATCGATCAAAAATTGAATGATGAGCGAAACAAGAATGCCGCGCAAAAACAAAACCTGATTGCGCGGGCAAAGCAGTTATTGGAACAGGAAGATACCCGCGCGGCGATAGACGAGGTCAAGCAATTACAAGCGCAGTGGCAACAGGTTGGGGTGATGGCGCGTTCGCTTGATCAAAAACTCTGGCGCGAATTCCGCACCGCATGCGATGCAATCTTCGCCAAGAAGCAACAACAGACAGCAGAATTTAAAGGGGAGCTGGAGGCTAATCTTGCGACGGCTGAGCAGATAATTGCCCGGATGCATCAGTTGACGGAACTGAACGGTCAGGCATTTATGGATGCCCGTAAAGAGGTAGACGAACTGCAGCAGCAATTTACGGCGTTGGGACTTTTACCCAAAGCCAAAGCAAACGAAATAAAAAATGCGTTTACACAGGCTGTCGATGCCTTCGAAGGCAAGATAAAACGTGAACGACAGCTCGCCCGCCAGCAAGTCTGGTTGAACCTGTTTGGGGCTAACGATCAGTTGCGGGAGTGTCAATGGTCGTTGCTCAAGGTGACTGATGTTGAGCAAGCGGATGCGTTGAAAGCTGACGCGATGGCAAATATTCTCACCGAGCAATTGCCCGCAGGTGGGCTGAAAGCGCTGCAGCAAAAACTGGACTGTAATCTGGTGGAAACACAAGTCGAACAAAATCTGGCCGACTTACGATTATTGTGTATTCGTGCCGAAATTCTTACCGGTGCGACCACGCCGGCACAAGACCAGGCGTTGCGGATGGAGTATCAGGTTAAACAACTTGAGCAGAACTTTGGCCAAAAACCGGCAGATGCGCGCACGGCATTCGACGGATTGGTGTTCGAATGGTTGGCTGTCGGCCCGGTGTCTGCCGCAGACTATGCGCCGCTTTTCACCCGGTTCCATGATTGCTGGTTGAAAGTTGTCCGCTAGGGATTTGTTGTGGCCAAGCCTTTATCTGTTGCGCAGATGACCGGTCGCTATTTCAAGCGCGTGCTGCTGTTATGCTTTGTGTTACTGCTGACATACCAGTTGTGGGTGTTCGCCAACTTACTGTGGTGGAAATGGTTCAACCCGGTGGAAACCAGTTTTATGGCGTTACGTCTCGATGAGTTGCGGGAGAAAAATCCGGACGTCGAGCTGCGCCACCAATGGGTTCCCTACGAGCGAATTTCGATTCATTTGAAACGCGCAGTGGTGGCTACGGAAGATGATAAATTTATCGACCATCATGGTTTCGACTGGGAAGGTATTCAGGTGGCTCTGGAAAAAAACCAGCGGCGCGGCCGCCTTTCAGCGGGCGGTTCCACCATCACCCAACAGCTTGCCAAGAACCTGTTTTTATCTCCCCGGCGAAGTTATGTGCGCAAAGTGCAAGAGGCCATCATCGCTGGCATGATGGAGGCATTGTGGGATAAGCGCCGCATTCTGGAGGTATACCTGAATGTGGTGGAATGGGGCGATGGAGTTTACGGTGCAGAGGCGGCCGCACGCCATTACTTCGACACCTCCGCCGCCAACCTCAATAAAGCCCAGGCGGTGAGGATCGCGGTCATGCTGCCGAATCCGCGCCGCTTCGAGCGACGCTACCCCGAATACCTGGTAACCCACTCCCGCCGTATTCAGGCACGTATGCACTATACCCGTGTGCCCGATTAAGGGCGCCAGTCATTTATCTTCTTTTATCATCCGCTACGCACGAAACCACGGGAGTTACGGTTCTCGCCTGCGGGCTTTTACGTTACAATCGCGCGTTTTTATGTTTCGGCAGCAGATGCCGGTTGAAAATCGTTAACCTGATTACATCATGAGGTGATTGTCATGCCTATTTACGAATACCTGTGTCAATCCTGTCACCATGAACTGGAAGCGATTCAAAAGCTGAGTGAAGCTCCTTTGGTGGAGTGCCCGGCTTGCGCGCAACCGACCTTGAAAAAGAAAATTTCAGCAGCCGGCTTCCGCCTGAAGGGCGGTGGTTGGTATGAAACCGACTTTAAATCCGGCAATAAGAAAAATCTGGCGGGCGATAGCAACAGCTCGGGCGGTACCGGTGATGCCAAACCGGCTTCTGCACCCGCCGCCAGCTCTACGCCGGCCAGTGCTTAATCGGCGTTCATGCCGCAACGTTTATCAGTGACTTTCAAGACAACAGGAATATGCTATGCGCAGTGAGTACTGTGGCGCTTTAAATGCCTCTTTTATTGATCAGGAAGTGACCCTCTGTGGATGGGTTGATCGTCGTCGCGACCACGGCGGAGTGATTTTTATCGATCTGCGTGACCGCGACGGCATCGTACAGGTGGTGTTTGATCCTGATGGCAAAGAGAATTTTGCGCTCGCAGACAAAGTGCGCGGCGAATATGTCTTGCAAGTCACTGGTAAAGTCCGTGCCCGCACAGCGGCTACAGTGAACCCGAACATGCCAACCGGTGAGATTGAGGTGTATGGCACAGGCTTGAAGATCCTCAACGAAGCTGAAACCATCCCGTTCCCCCTCGACAGCTATGCCAACGTCGGTGAAGACGTACGCTTGAAGTACCGTTTCCTGGACTTGCGGCGTACCGAGATGCAGAAGAATCTGCGTTTCCGTTCGCAGGTAACCAGTGCTATTCGGCGTTACCTGGACACCAATGGCTTCATTGATGTGGAAACCCCGATCCTGACCCGTGCTACTCCGGAAGGCGCGCGCGACTATCTGGTGCCGTCGCGGACTCACGATGGCAAGTTCTTCGCCTTGCCCCAATCACCGCAGCTGTTCAAACAATTGCTGATGGTGGCGGGTTTTGATCGTTACTATCAAATCGCCAAGTGCTTCCGCGATGAAGACCTGCGTGCGGACCGCCAGCCGGAATTCACCCAGATCGATATTGAAACCTCCTTTATGTCGCAAGAGCAGATCATGTCGGTAACCGAAGGCATGGTGCGCGAACTGTTCCGCGATTTGATGGGCGTGGAATTCCCTGAATTGCAACGTATGCCTTTCTCCGAAGCGATCGCCAAATACGGTTCGGACAAACCCGATATGCGTATTCCGTTGGAGATGGTGGATATCAAGGATCTGGTAACCGATGTGGAGTTTAAGGTCTTCGCCGGTCCGGCTAATGACCCGAAAGCCCGCGTTACTGCGCTGAAGGTACCCGGCGGCAACGATAAACTGACTCGCAAACAAATTGACGACTACACCAAATTTGTCGGCATTTATGGTGCGAAAGGTTTGGCCTATATCAAGGTTAACGATAAATCTGATCTGGAAGAAGGTTTGCAATCGCCCATCGTGAAGAACCTGCCGGTGCCGGTGCGTGCCGCGATTCTTGATCGCGTTGGTGCGGAAAATGGCGACCTGATCTTCTTCGGCGCTGACAAGCATAAAATCGTTACTGAGGCTCTGGGGGCTTTGCGCTGCAAGTTGGGCGCGGACCTTAACCTCTATACCTGCGAGTGGGCGCCACTGTGGGTGGTGGATTTTCCCATGTTCGAAGAGGACGATAAAGGTAACTGGAGCGCGTTACATCATCCGTTCACCGCGCCTTCCTGCTCCCCGGAAGAACTGGCTGCTAACCCTGGTACCGCATTGTCACAGGCGTATGACCTGGTATTGAACGGCACGGAATTGGGCGGTGGTTCGGTTCGTATCCACACCCAGCCCATGCAGCAGGCCGTATTTAATCTGTTGGGTATTAACGAAGAAGAGCAGCGCGAAAAATTCGGCTTCCTGCTGGATGCGTTGAAGTACGGCGCCCCACCACACGGCGGTCTGGCCTTCGGTCTTGACCGTTTGATCATGCTGATGACCGGCTCCAGCTCAATCCGCGACGTTATCGCCTTCCCCAAAACCCAGAGCGCCGCGTGTGTTATGACCGATGCGCCGGGCGCGGTGGATGAGTTACAACTGCGTGAGTTGCATATTCGTTTGAGAAAGAAAGAGCAAATCGCTCCTGTTTCTGAGTAGTGTCGGTAAGGGAATTGGGTTGCGAGGTGCGAGACACGCCGTAAACCCATCCTTGGGGGCTCAACAACGGCATCCATGCCGTTGATGGTCTCGCACCCCGCAACCCAATTCCTCGATGGTATGTAGGTGATGTAGGTCGGATTAGCCGCAGGCGTAATCCGACACAATAAGAAAGTTTGGAGGAAAACCATGGCTGGCCACAGCAAATGGGCAAATATCAAACACCGTAAAGCCCGTCAAGACGCCAAAAAAGGCAAAGTCTTCACCAAGGTTATTCGTGAACTGACCGTTGCGGCCAAAGGTGGGCCCAACCCGGCCGATAACCCCCGTCTGCGTGCAGCAGTCGATAAGGCGCTCAGCGAAAACATGAAGCGCGACACTATCGACAAAGCCATCGCGCGCGGCGCCGGCACTGCTGATGGGGACAACTACGAAGAAATTACCTACGAAGGCTATGGTGTCGGCGGTGTTGCTTTCATCGTGGAATGCATGACGGACAACCGCAATCGCACCGTGGGTGAGGTACGTCACGCCTTTACCAAACGCGGCGGAAATCTGGGTACCGACGGTTCGGTCGCCTATTTATTCAGTCGTAAAGGGCAAATCAGTTTTGAGCCGGGCATTGATGAAGACAAATTAATGGAAGCTGCATTGGAAGCCGGTGCTGACGATGTGATTACCAA
>CAMPIG010000184.1 GCA_946886255.1 uncultured Cellvibrio sp.
GTCCAGAGGATTTCCAATGCAGTACTTTCGTGAAAGTGTGCCGGCTTAACGCCGCGCGACTTGCGGTGGACAATCATGCTGAAAAACATGACACCAAACACCACAACACCAATACCGACACACCACCAGAACATCTCCATATGGAGACCGTGGATGTCCTGACTGACAGGAGTAACCCCTTCAGTCATATTGTATTTCCACCGCTCTACCTCTTCTGCCAGTGACTGGTAACTGCTAACCAGCAAGGCAGGGGCAAGCAGCCAAGGGCTTCGCCCGTGTGCTCTATTCAACATCGCCCATCTTCTCCGTGTAGCTAATTATGCTTATTTTCTAACTACTGCAGGACACCTCAAGGGAGTGCCCAGGCTATATCTTCGCTGAACCATCCGGCGGCGATACCCCTTACCACCTCAACGAAAGCCAGATTCACAACTTTCTCTACTCTGCTAACAGGAAGGCTACGCTTACCGCTTTACAGGGAAGCTATTCAGGAACGAAGCGGGGCAAGCCGAGCGAAAGTAGAGCGAACGCGGAGTTTACACGCAGTAAAAACCTTGTTGAATCATTATTTCACGCTGCACTACCTGGCGCGACAAGATCCTGAACAAGTTCCGGGGTGTTTACAGCACCCTTCGTGAGTACAGATCATTGCATGCGACGAATTGTCGCATAAAGAGGCGACAGTAATTCCATATAGAAATTAAAAAGTCAATCGCTTTGTGGTTTTTGTGGATAATTTCCCCCGATTTTTCATGTGAATTAACATGGGTGAGAATCCACGTGCCCCGCTTCGTTACAACGGACGACAGCGGGCCTCCTGAATCCCTAAAGGGATGAGTCGGCTAGTTTTCAGACAGGGATTGCATGCTTCACAGCACTTTTTTTTATTTTTATAAGAAGACGGTATTAAGACTCACTTGCGATTACAGCCTTTTGGTTTACTTTTAATGATGCGTTCGACGGCATTTCTTCGGCAAAGAATCGACACTGCTGCCACAGCCAATCCAAACAGAATCGCAAGATTCGGAAAACCATGAGTATCAACCCTGTGAGTCAAATTCGCGATTTTATCACCCACGCCAGAGAACATGACAAGGAAAGCGCGCAACTTCTGAGCTTGCTTGAGAAACGCGCCCACTACCTCCACGAAGCCATCAAATTACCTGATGGCCACGCTGCGGATTTACTTGCAGATTTTGTCGTGCGCTATATCGAACAAGTGCCCAATTTTATTGAAGCTATTACCAGCATTGCGCAAGAAGCCGGTATCTACGATGGTGTCAGCCCGCTGCTTAATATTGCCTGCGATTATTTTCTATCGCCGCCGGATATTGTAAATGGTCACAGCCATCTGGAGACATTGCTCGATGAAGCGTATCTGGCGCACCGGTTGCTGGAAGAGGTGAACGATCGCTTCATCGGTTATTGCGGCATTCCGCTTGCGCCCATGGATATGACCCGCGCCAATATCATCGCTCATGAATTAATTGGCGAGCCTTTCGCCAATGAATTGGATCAAGCCGTATTGTTTTCCGCCGAATTGTTACTTAATGAGTACGGCTTCTCCGGCGAAAATTTTCAACATTATATTGATTCACATAAAACCCGCGGCTGGTCAGAAGAACTGGAGCGCTGGCCGTGTTTGACTGATGACCTGGCGATTGCCGTGGAATTTGGCGAGAAGCCGGATAAATTGCATTAGCAGACAATACTTAAAATTCAGAAAAAAGCCCGCGACATCTACGCGGGCTTTTAACATGGACAAACCCTTTTTTATTTGGGCGAAAGAATTTTCACTACTTGCACCTGTTCCTGCTTTTCTTCCTCAGTCGTATTCACTCGTGTGGACAACTCTTTGGCCTTACCGGGAAAGCGCATCTCATCCTTATAACCGCAACTCACGCATTCGCGGTAATCCTTCCCGTCCTCACTGTAAACCACCAGTTTATCCATTGCCGAACAACGCGGACACACCGCGCCGGCAACAAAACGACGTTTTTGACTGTAGGCCATTATGCCGCCTCACCTAAACCACTATGGCGCAACAGAGCTTCGATGCTGGGTTCGCGGCCGCGAAAATTGATGAACAATTCCATCGGCGCTTTACTGCCGCCCTGTTGCAAAATTTCACAGAGGAAACTCTCACCCGTTTGTGCATTAAAAATACCCTCTTCTTCAAAGCGCGAGAAGGCATCAGCAGACAGGACTTCGGCCCATTTGTAGCTGTAGTAACCGGCGGCATAACCACCGGCAAAGATATGGCTGAAGCTGTTTTGAAAACGATTAAACGCCGGCGCCTGCACCACCGCTACTTCGCGACGCACCTGATCCAATACAACTTGCGGATCCTGTGGCTTAGCAGGATCGTATTCAGTGTGAAGGCGGAAATCGAACAGCGAAAACTCCAGCTGTCGCACCATCTGCATCCCGGATTGGAAATTCTTGGCGGCGAGCATCTTGTCAAGCAAGGCTTGCGGCAAAGGCTCTGCCGTTTGGTAGTGCGCTGAAATCAAGGGAATGGCTTCTGGCTCCCAGCACCAATTTTCCAGAAACTGGCTGGGCAATTCCACTGCGTCCCAGGCTACGCCGTTAATACCGCTCACCGCTGCTACATCAATTTGGGTCAGCATGTGATGTAGACCGTGACCGAATTCGTGGAATAACGTGGTCACTTCATCATGTGTGAGCAGCGAGGGCGTATCGCCCACCGGCGGCGTAAAATTGCAGGTTAAAAAGGCTACGGGTAATTGTGTGCCGGTTTCGGTTTTACGGCGCACGCGACAATCCGCCATCCAGGCACCACCACGCTTGTGTTCGCGGGCAAACAGGTCGAGATAAAAACTTGCAATTTTTTCGCCGCTTTTAAAGATGTGATAAAAACGCACGTCAGGATGCCAGGAATCGAATACCGCCACTTGCACAATATCGATGTCATACAAGCGTTTCACAACATCAAACATACCGTTGATAACGCGTTCGGCAGGAAAATAGGGACGTAATTCTTCCTGAGAGATCGCGTACTTTTCAACGCGCAGTTTTTCACTGTAATACGTCATATCCCAGGGTTGCAAATCCGCACAACCCTGGGTCGCCGCGAAGTCGCGCAGCTCTTGCATATCGCGTTCTGCCAATGGCCGCGATTTTTGTGCAAGCTCATTCAAAAAATCCAGCACTTGTTGAGTACTTTCAGCCATCTTGCTCGCTAATGAACGTTCGGCATAATTATTAAACCCGAGCAGTTGTGCCAGCTCGTGACGCAACGCCAGCGTTTCGGTAATCAGTGCACTGTTATCCCACTGTGCGGCACTGCTGCCGTCGGCCTTTTTGCCATCCGCCGACGCGCGGGTAACATAAGCGGTGTACATTTCTTCGCGCAGTTGGCGGTTATCGGCATACATCATCACCGCCAGGTAAGATGGAAAATCCAGGGTCACTACATAGCCGGATAATTGTTTTTGCGTTGCCGCTTGGGCGGCCTGGGCCAAAGCAGATTCCGGTAAGCCGGCAAGTGCTTCTGCGTCGGTAAAATGTTTGAACCACGCCTGTGTCGCATCCAGTACATTGTTGGAAAATTGCGTGGACAATTCGGACAAGCGTTTTTGAATCGCACCGAACCGTTTTTTCTGTTCGCCATCCAACGCCACTCCGCCTAAACGAAAATCACGCAAGGCATTGTCGATCGCTTGTTTCTGGACCTGGGTCAGGCGGCCATAGTCCTCACTGTCGGCCAAGGTCTGATAAGCCTTGTAGAGTTCCGTATTTTGACTGACTTCGGTGCCGTACTCTGTCAACAACGCCAGGCTGTTGTTGTAAGCGGTGCGTAAAGCGTCGTTATTGCACACAGCATTGAGATGGCTGACCGGCGACCACGCCTGATCAAGCACGTCACCTTGAGCCTCCAGCGGGGCGACAAGGTTGTCCCAGTTCGGTTGATTCAAGCCGCTGAGCAATTCCTGTAGATGTGTGCGATTGGCACCGATTAACTGGCTGATAGCCGGTTCAATATGCTCCGGTTGGATAGCAGAAAACGGAGGTAGTTCGTGAGTTTCTAATAACGGGTTGGACATAACGCAGACTCCAATCAATCGATCAGCTGAATCACTGTGCGGGATTCCGTATGATACACGCATTGTTTATGACGTAGCGCCGGCTTATGAGCGCCGCTCGCTTCAACTCTTCCACGCGTGAGATCTTTCAATGAATAAACCCATATCACTTTCGCTTCGCACTCACCAGGGTCATACCCCCAAACTGGGCAAGAACGTGTTGATCGATCCGACGGCGGTCGTTATCGGCCAGGTTGAAATCGGCGATGATTCGTCTATCTGGCCTTATGCGGTGGTGCGTGGTGACATGCACTCTATACGTATAGGCGCCCGCACCAGTATTCAAGACGGCTCCATCCTGCATATCACCCACGCCGGACCGTTTAACCCGAAGGGCTATCCGCTGGTCATCGGCGATGATGTGACCGTCGGCCACTCGGTCAATCTACACGGCTGCACGATTGGCAATCGGGTATTGGTGGGCATTGGCTCCACGCTGCTGGATGGGGTGGTGGTGGAAGACGATGTGGTGATCGGCGCGGGCACGCTGGTGCCACCCGGTAAACGTCTGGAAAGTGGCTATCTTTATGTAGGATCACCTTGCAAACAGGCACGGCCTTTGAAAGACAGCGAGAAACAATTTTTTACATATTCTGCAAATAATTATGTCAAGCTGAAGGACATTCACTTGCGCGAGTTGTCTATGACGACAGATCGGTAAGCAGTTGATCCGATCCGTCCTGATACCCGTAGCGCTAAGTACCTATATCAGGATGATGCTGTCCAAGCCGTTGCACTCACAATCATAACTTGCAGTCTTTTTGCTACACCACCAAGTGGACGGAGGCGTTATGTCATTCCCCCTGTTGAGAAAAAACTTGTCAGCCATCTGCGTTTCATTGGCTGTTGCGTTACTGCTGAGCGCCTGCGCCAGCGATCCGGTTTTACCAAAGTCCGACCCGAAATTAATGGGCACCAAAGCGGGCAGCTTTGATCATGTGTTAATGATGCCAGGTAGCGGAATTCCGGCGTTTTCAAAAGTGTTTATCGAAGATCCAAAAGTCAGTTTCAATAAACATTGGCTGCTGGATTTTCGCGGTGATTACACAGACCGGGACCTGGAGCGCATTACCAGTACTTACGGCGAGATGTTGAAAAAAGCATTGCGCGAAGGCATGGCTGAGCAAACCAATGTAACCGTGGTCGACAGCGCTGCCGAAGCGGATGTTATCTATCGCCCGTTGCTGCGTGAATTAAATATTTACGCTCCGGATTTAAGTATGCCCGGCCGCACGAAAAAGTATGTGTATGAAGTAGGTAATGCTACGTTTGATTTAACCCTGGTTCAGGCCAGCAACAATAAAGTCATTGCACAATTTATTGACCATCGTGAAACCTCAGCCAATATCGGTAATCGTCTGGAGCGCACCGATCGTGTCACCAATGCGCGTTATTTCAGACTGTTGATGGAACGCTGGACGCGTAACCTGACCAATTATCTGGTTGACACCGGCACCCTGACCGCCAAGTAAGTTATCCGCTTTTTGACCCTGGATCGAGCCCCGCTCCAGGGTCTTTTTTTATTTCTGCACTGCCTGATCGGGATCTCATTATGTCCATCGATACTCACTGTTCATTGCCTGTTATCGGTCAACCCCATACGCGTTTTGCGGTAAACAAAATTATCTGCATCGGGCGCAATTACGCCGAGCATGCGCGGGAGATGGGTCACGATCCACAACGCGAACCACCGTTCTTTTTCTTCAAGCCACAAAGTGCACTGGCGGAGTCTGATACGGATTTTATTTACCCCTGGTTTTCGCAGAATGTGCATCACGAAGTGGAGTTGGTGATTGCGTTAGGCCAGTCGGGTTATCAGGTGTCCGCTGCGGATGCGCCGGCCCTGGTTGCGGGTTTCGGTGTGGGGCTGGATATGACCTGCCGCGATGTGCAACAGCAGGCGAAACAGCAAGGCCGCCCTTGGGAGTTGGCGAAGGGTTTTGATGGCTCCGCGCCGTGTTCGGCGTTGCAGTTGGGTGATTATGAAGACTTGCAGAAGATGGGGCAGTTGTCGCTGACCCAAAACGGGAATCTGGTTCAGAAAGACGATTGGCGGGAGATGGTGTGGCCGGTGGCGGAGTTGATTGCGGAGGTGTCTCGTTTTGTGTGTCTGCATCCGGGAGATTTGATTTTTACAGGTACGCCGGCAGGGGTTGGGCCGGTGGTGCCGGGGGATCGGTTGGTGGCGAATCTTGATGGGTTGGGGGAGTGTTTGCGGGTGAATGTTGTTGCCGGGTAATTTTTTTGCTCAGGAGCGGGTCAGTATTCGGCAGGTGTGTTCGGGACACGCCGTGAATGCATCCCTGCAGGCTCGACAACAGCATCCCTGCTGTTGACGGTCTCCAAACACACCTGCCGAACACTGACGGGCAAGATCGTGGTAATGCACTGGTAATTTACGGATAAAACAATGACTGAAGATTTAGCGATAGAAGCTTCCGGGTTGATCAAACATTTCGGTGCGACGCATGCGGTGAATGGGATTGATCTGCGCGTGCGCAAGGGCAGCGTTTATGGTGTGTTGGGGCCGAACGGGGCGGGTAAGACGACGACGGTGCGGATGTTGGCGACGTTGTTGCCGTTGGATGGTGGGCAGGCGCGGGTGTTGGGACATGATCTGGTGCGTGAGGCGCATGCGGTGCGTTCGCGGATCAGTTTGACCGGGCAGTTTGCGTCGGTGGATGAGGATTTGACCGGACGGGAGAATCTGGTGTTATTGGCGCGACTGCTGGGGTTTCGCGGGCGCGCGGCGAGGGAACGGGCGCAGGAGTTGTTGCAGGCGTTTGATCTGGCGGAGGCGGCGGATCGTCAGATCAAGCAGTATTCCGGTGGTATGCGGCGGCGGTTGGATATTGCGGCGTCGCTGGTGGTGACGCCGGATCTGATTTTTCTGGATGAACCGACGACCGGGCTGGACCCGCGCTCGCGCAATCAGGTGTGGGATATTGTGCGGGCCTTGGTAGCTGAAGGCACGACGGTGTTGTTGACGACGCAGTATCTTGAGGAAGCCGATCAATTGGCGGATCGCATTGCGGTGATTGATCACGGCAAGGTGATTGCGGAAGGCACTAGCGGCGAGTTGAAAAAATCTGTCGGCTCCGGTGTGTTGCATCTGCGCGTTAGCCATGCGCAGGAGCGCGAAGCAGCGCAGCGAATTCTGGTCGAGCAGCTGGCGGTGCCGGTGTTGATTGAGAAAGATCCTTGCGCGCTGTCGGTGCAAATTTCCGATGCACAAAAAGCAACGCTGGCGTTGGCTGAAGTGGCGCGCGCCGGCATTGGTTTAAGTGACTACTCACTCGGCCAGCCCAGCCTTGATGAAGTGTTTTTCGCCTTGACCGGCCAGGCGCCCCTCGCAGCCGAACCGACAACAGAGGGAGCGCGTTCGTGAATAACACATCACATGATATCAACGCCGCGTTGCACAAGGTGATTCGCGCCCACACTCGCCCGCCGCAAGCCAGTGCGATCGCCAATGTGGTGGCGTTTGGTTGGCGGGCACTGTTGAAGATCAAACACCTGCCGGAGCAATTGTTCGACGTGGTCATCACGCCGATTATGTTTACGGTGATGTTCACCTACTTATTCGGCGGCGCGCTGGCGGGCTCCACCAGTGAATACTTGCAATTTTTATTACCCGGCATCCTTGCCCAAACGGTTACCTTCACGTCGCTTTACACCGGCGTCACCCTGAATACCGATATTTCCAAAGGCATCTACGACCGCTTTAAATCCATGCCCATCTGGTCGCCCTCGCCTATCGTCGGTGCGATGCTCGGCGATGTGTTGCGTTACACCGCAGCATCCATCATCGTGGTGATCATTGGTTTAATCATGGGTTATCGGCCCGAGACCGGTGTGGTCGGTGTGTTGTTATCACTGCTGCTGTTAAACGTGTTCGGGTTGGGGCTTGGCTGGATTTTTACCACTATCGGTTTATTGTTGCGCACACCCGGCGCGGTGATGACGATTGGTTGGCTGATACTGATGCCCTTAACCTTCGGTTCCAATATTTACGTTGACCCCACCACTATGCCCGGCTGGTTGCAAGCCTTTGTTTCGGTGAATCCTGTAACGCATCTGGTAAGCGCCATTCGTGGCTTGATGGATGGCAATGCCAGCGTGCAACTTATCGGCCTGTCCTTGCTTGCGCCGGCACTGCTGACACTTGTCTGTGGTCCCATCGCCATGACGCTTTACCGCCGCAAGCGTTGATGCGTTGCATGAAGTGACAACTGTGCTAGATTAACCGCTCCTCTAAATATGCCTGTTGAAAAAGGAAGCCTTCATGTTGCTGAGTAATCTGGAAATTGTTCCCGGCCGTCGGGTGGTTGCACATTATGGTCTGGTGCAGGGAAGTACCGTGCGCGCAAAACATGTGGGGCGCGATATCGCGGCCTCGTTCAAGAATGTCTTCGGCGGTGAACTGAAAGGCTACACCGAACTGCTCAACGATTCGCGCGAGGAAGCCATCGCGCGCATGGTCACCCAGGCAAAAGCCATGGGTGCCAACGCCATCCTTAATATTCGCTTTTCTACCAGTTCCGTTGCTGTGGGCGCCGCAGAATTATTTGTCTATGGCAGCGCCGTCGAACTGGAGTAAATACCATGGAAATTTTTCTCGCCCAATTTATCGGGCCATTGGTCATTGCATTGGTATTGCTCACGGTGGGATTTTTTTCCGGACGCTATCTGGAGAAAAAACATTACGCCAGCATCATCGCACGCGAGACATCGCCTGACCAGGTGATGGTCTTCGCTGA
>CAMPIG010000185.1 GCA_946886255.1 uncultured Cellvibrio sp.
ATTTTAAGTAGCGTTGGCAGCAACACAAGTCTCATAAAAATGGGGGGAAGTCCACCATTTTTATTCGAAGCGCTCTATTTTTTATTTATTAATATTCCAGTGTATTTATCTCGCCTAACGCGTTGGTAATCATTACTTTATCCAATGCACCTGAATCTTTATAAAAATATTCATAGCGGAGCTTAATAGTCTGTTTAATATATTGAATGTGCTCTTCGCCATTTTGCGCATAAGCTATGAAATAATCTTGCTCATACAGTGTGTTTTCAGGAGTAATTTTTTTTCCTTTGACCGGATCGCCCTGTTGGTTACGCATGGCAGAATAAAAATATAAGTCAGCGGCCTTGGGAATTAATTGCGGATTGAACCCAGCTAATTCTATTCCATCAAACATGGTAAACAACGAGCGGCTTTCCTTGGTATCACACATCCAGGCCCTATAAAATTTTCCGCGCTTTATCGATTCTGTATAGTCCATTGCATCCACGAGTTTCACCGGATGACTGTATGTCGCCCAGCTTTTAAAGAAATACACCTGGCACTGCATTTCTTTTTTCTGAGTTTTAATAAAACCTTCCATTTCCTCACCACTGCAACCGATAATAAATAAGAATGAGAGCACAAGTATATAGATAACGGCTTTCATTATTTAATAACTTTGTACTTATCAAAATTTAAATGGCGCATAAGCGCTTTTTGAAAAGTGTGGCAATGGTTTCCCGCTTCAAATCTCCAGGACCAATCGCCGGAATATGACGTAGAGAATGCTTCTGCGGCTGTCCTTATGGACATGATATCTGTACATTCTTTAATTACAGGAGAGTATTGCTCATTGCCGCTATCACCCCCGCCCGCATGGGGATCTACATACATGCCTGGGCGCGCAATACCACCGAAGGCAGTTACACCATTCAATTCACCCTCAACTCCCCGGAGCGTCTGTCCTGGCCCCCCCTCTTTTGCTTCAAAGATTGCCAAAGCCGTTTTATAACTCGCCATAGCAAACATATGAGAAGCCTTTTCTCTCCAGCCAGCGTTATTCGACAAGGGAGCAGGTTCTTCAGGTGGCGTACTGCGGCGATTCAAGTGATGTCCGACCGGGTATTTGGGCCACCAACCAAAACTCATATTAGGGGCGAAGACTGACCACCAGTGACCATATTTATCCTCACCACCTATGTCTATGTGGCGCCGATGAAAAACTATTTCATCCAGAACTTTGTATACTTCAAGCAGAATATCTGTTTTTGTCTCTGCACCTTCCTTGATAGAGGGCGAATCCAATATGGTGGATTTGGCTTTGTGAGAGCGCATCACTCTCGGGTAATGTACAAGGAATGTTGAATAATCGGCGTCTTTAAAATGTTTTACTACCTTTGTGGGAAGGGTGCCTACCGGTAACTTGTCAAAAGATGTCTCACCAGAACTATTGGATATTTTTTTATCCGAGCCTACAGTAACTTCAGCGCCCTCGATAGGATCACTTGTACAGGCGTCAAGTACCTTTACAAGTAATTTCCCATCTTTGGCTTTTTTCGATATAGGAACTGCTACGCCCTCTCCCAGTTCTGTCATTTCGCACCTCCCCTATGTATAACCGCTTCGACAACCACAGCACTTCGCTTTTCCGTATCCGATGAGCAATAAACCAGATGCCTTCGATTCTGAGGATTGTTATATAAATTGTCAGCGGCTAATGCAATCAATAAACTGCCAGTCGCGGCTCCCACATCACCATAACAATCTGCCGGGTGAATAATGGTTAGTTCTTTGCTCATTGCATTAGAATTGCGGATACAGGCTACACCCAACTCTCTTGACCAATAACTTTCGCCATTCATACTACTGTAGATATAGCAGATCGCTTCGTTAGCGTTATCGCTATTACTATTCTCAAGTGCAAGGCGGAATGCATTACTCAAACCGTCACCGTGGTATGTCTTATCGCTGTATAAGTGCCCTATTTCCATTGTGACAGCCGGCTTGTGTATTCCAATAATGCGGTCGTTATGGACTTGAGCCAGTTCCGGCTGGCGAGTTAACAACAAGAAAGCCGCCGCCTCGCCAGGAGCAAAGCCATCTGAGTTACCAGAACTTAATAATCGACCATCCAAATCCAGCTTATTAATGAGTGCATCATTATGGTATGTGTCGCTGCCGCCGATAAGAACATAGGGTACATCGGATTGATATAGGTAATCGTAAGCCAGTTGAATCGCCTCGATTGCTGCCGTTCTTCCTGACAATAGAACACGACACCATTTTTGATCAAAAATGGCTGGAAAATTCAATGCCATATTTTGCACGATATTGTGCGCGTTGTAGCTTACTGCATTGGCATCAGGCATTCCGAGAATCAACGGAATTATATTTTTATCTTCCAACGAGAGATCACGCAGTGCGGCAACAGCCATCATGGTTATTCGTGCTTGATAAGGATCGCTTTGAATATCACCGTTCAAAACAGATCCGAGAGCATCAAAAAAGTCGCCGGGGATCTGGGTCATCGTGAGTGGTTCATCACCTTGATTGTCATAATCTGACAATGCATAGGCACTGATATTTGCTTTTACTGAAGCGGCAGTCATTGCCAAATCAGCGCCTACAGATGTAACCATACCCATTCCGGCTATATAGATCATATCTCCCATTAGTCGAGGATTACCTTGGCTCTGTAGTTTGGCAGGAAATGATCTGGTTGTAGTAACGCTAATTCTAATGCAGCCGCACGGCGATGACGCTGGGCTCCCTGCAAAAAATGATGTTTCAGGTGCTCTGTTTCGATTGCTTTACCCAAGAAATAGCGTTTCCCGAATATAAAATGTTGCTGATATTTTTGCCAGACAGCTGCAACCTTATCTACATCGGGGAATGGAAGATACTCATCCATATCCAACTCGGTATTGTCATTTATGTCATCAGGAAATTGATTGTCAAGATCTGGTAACTCTTCTAAAGCGAGTCCATTTTCCTCAAGCTCAATGCCTGTTATCGTAGTAAATGCCTCGCCGGACACACGTGAAAATTCAGGGATGCGCATTTGCTGAATCAGCCAAGGAACTGCCTGAGGATCACCTAATACCGCTGTTGCATAAATGACGTCGCGTGCATTTTTTGTGTCCTTCGCCAGCAGTCCGATCCATTGTCTGGCTTCTTCAATGGACAACCCCCTGAATGCGAGATCTATGGCTTTTTTTTGAAATATCCCGTCATTGAGCACCACCGGCTTAAGCTCATGTAGCCTGGCTCTATCACCTAAAATAGCCGCTGACCAATTAGCCCAAAATGAAACTTCCGGATCGTCTGACTCTATAGCGACATGTAGTGCAGGTATAAGGTCGCGTCGCTTCAGTTCTCCCACCAGTCGGATAGCTCGAGCATAAAGTCTGGGATGAGCAAGGCAGTCTTCTCTCTGAAGTATTTTATTCAAATACTCACGCGGGTCTTCTCGACGAAGGCTACATACTGTAACGGCTAAATATTTATGATTGAGGTCTTTGCTAGTAAGAAATTTTTTTATCCACGAATGGCAAATCCGGCCGGGCAACCATGCTATTGCCGACGCCAAGCCAGGAAAGGCATTCTGAAGCGGAAGGGAAATTTCGATGGCACGTTGGATTTTCTGAATGTCCAGACTTCGAAATGCAAGCACAGTAGCGGTAAATGCTTCACCAGGTTCTTCCGTAGAAACAAGCGCCTCTTCACAAATGCTCCAAGCTTGTTCCGGGGCAGTCATTAAACCATTTAACTGTGCATCTATACGTCGTTCAAGCTCAAGCAAATCCTGCTGTTTATAATGCGGTTGGTTAACTGCAATAGAACGCAGCAGCCATAAAAAAGCACTGTCAATCAAAAATTGTTCGTATATATGCTGATAAGCATTATTGGATTTACTATGAGCATCCATAACTGCATTCATTATCGTTCAGTTAACCCATAATATTTTTTTTGTTGTGAAATAAAGGATCACCCATGCGGCACACATTTTTTCCTTCAAATTTGACATCAAATGAATACATCATAAATTCACAAACCCCCATTTGATCGCTGCTAATAATACCCTTTGCCGTGCCCGCCTCATCGCCACTGCTACGGGAGTACTGAGCTCCTTTCACCATCGGCATTTTCTTGTCGGTTGTTACTGATTTAGGTCCTTTACTTGTATCGGATGCCTTCCCTATATTGGGATAAGGAATCGGTACCGGCCCTCCAGGCGTAGGGGTTTTACATACATCAGGAAAAACGATGCTCAAACCTCCACTGCCCTTGTGAGCAATCCCCCTGGTGTTAGCGAAAGTTGTTTGAGCCATATGCGATCCCCTGATGCATTATCTCTGTATACCAACAGATACTTGATTGATTTTTCTGGCGTTCCTTCCACAGATGAATGCAGACTTCCAGACCATAGACAACTGTAGCTGATTCGGCTCGATAATAACTGACTCCATCAGAAAATGACCTTCCTCAACTTGATTCACCATTTCAACTTTATTCCGCAACACAATATTGGGAAGATGAAAAGTTAATTCGCCTGATGGATACATGCCGGAAATCCGGACAGGCTCTCCGCCTTTTAGAAAACCTGGATAAATCAGGTCAGGATGAGCTGAGTTCATAAAACGTTGGGCATAATCTAGAGGTAAATATGGAGCCCTGTTTTGCGACCAGGCCTCGTCATAGGTACCCGCATAAGCCACCCTGGGCTGCCAGTTAGATGCTATGGGACCAAAACCAGCAGGCGCTGGGTTATCTTTAAACGACTGAATGAGCTGCCGAGGGCATTCGACGTTAGGCAAGGGAGAGTTCTCCATGTCGGCACTATCACGCTTGCCTGCGAATCCGACACCGACGGGATTACGCAGCTCTGCCGCCCGTACTTGCCCGTCCAAAATATCCTTACCTCCGAAAGCACGTTCATAGATAACAGGCATAACCGTAAATACATCAGGCGATGAAATTAATCCACGATCCCAAAAACGATCACCAAAAACGCGCACAGTTTTACCGACAGACCCTACGCTCAAGCTAACATCCAGTTGCCTGACTGGTTTCTGCTCCTGCGCACAGGCCTGCCCGATCATTATTACATCCGTCGCGGATTTACCAGGGTGATAGTCTGACGGTCGCCGCAAGCTTGATTCAGCAGGCTCACCCCAAAAGATATCTTCTTGTTGCGGAGGCGCCTGCTCATCCATCAAAGTCCATTGCTGCCCGATGCGAAAAGATGCTTTAACAATAGTGTATAAAGTCTCTATGCCTTGCTCATTCGGAAACAGTGCGATGGCAGCGGAAAAGGGCGTGTTATTTTTGAGCTGTAGCATGTGGCGGGCTCGTATTGGAATATCTGGCAATACTGACGAATTTCTATTAATTAACCTGGACTGAGCCACCAAGAATACGATTGACGCCACTGGATCGACTGAGCAGGTATTTTCCACGAATCAGAATTTTTCCGGTGTTGGTTAACGTGATACTGGCTTCACCGCACTTCAGGACTATTTCCTCCTTGCCCTCTATAACAACTCTTTCTCCATCCACCCTCACCGTTTCGAGATCAATTTTGGAGTTATGCTCAATAGGATCTGCGGGGACGGCTGAAGCTTTTGTGTTCGAAACTGCGTCGGCTTCAATGAATGAAAAATTTTCCAGCAGATCATCCAGTGGACTATAAATAAAACCCACAATTACCGGCTGTTGATAATCGCCTTTCGCAAACAGTAGCGCGACTTGCCTGCCAATATGCTGTTGAGTTACCTGAACAGTTGACACTGCTGTTACAAGATTGTCACCTGGCAATTGCGGATAGGCCACCAACGGGCTGCCATTTGAGTTAATCCCTTTTAAATAACCCAAGACTATTTCACCTGGAGCCAAAGCCGGAAGGGCTGCTTCAGTGAAGACTTCATATTCATCCGAGTTTTCCAACACCGATTTGGTCATGATGTTTTACTAGTTGTTAGTAATTTTGCTGCCTTTAAGAACAACATTTCCGGATCCTTTAACATTAATGTTCTTTCCGGAGATAGTAATGTCCCCATTCTTCTTCATGACAATCGAAGCCGATCCAGTTTTTAATGTGATCTGATCGTCCGCTTGAAGAGTGATTGTTTTAGCTGTTAAGGCGTATTCTTTGGTTACGCTTTCCGTGTACTTACCATCTACAGATTCACTAAGATCTTTGCCGACAGAAATCGTCATATTCTTGCCAATGGTCTCAGTATGATTCTCACCGATATCAATACTGATATTCTTGCCCACACTGAGCGACATATTTTTGCCAATCGATTCAGTATGGTTTTCACCGACATCGATGGTTTTATTTTTGCCAATGCTTTCGGTTTGGTTATTGCCGACCGATTTGTTGCGGTCATTGCCAATCGAAGAATTTTCATCATTACCAATAGTTTTGGTGCGGTCATGATCAACCGTCAATGTTTGATCATTTTCAACCTGGGTATCAAAATTCTTTTCCGCGTGCACATAAATCTGCTCCTCGCCTTTTTTATCTTCGAAGCGAAGCTCGTTGAAATTCTGTGGAGTACCGTCTTTTGTTGATCGGGTTTTGATACCACTTTGGGTTTTGGACGGATAGGTCGGCTTGTTCCAGCCATTGTAGACAGAACCTGTTACCAAGGGACGGTCTGGATCACCATCCAGGAAGCTGACAATAACTTCGTGTCCGATTCTGGGGATGAACGATGATCCCCACTGATTGCCGGCCCATGCTTGCATCACGCGAACAAAACAGGAGCTGTTTTCGTCCTTCTTACCTTCGCGATCCCAGATAAATTGCACTTTGATGCGATTGTGTTCGTCAATATAAATTTCTTCGCCCGCAGGCCCAACCACCAATGCAGACTGCGGCCCCTTCATGACGGGCTTTTTATGTAGGTTTTGGGGGCGGAAATGAACATCGGCGGGAATACAGATAAAGTTGTTAGTGTAGTCAGAACTACCGTCGCTACCGGAAAAATAACTGTTGTCGTGGGCTTTGTGGGTAACCTTTGCGAGAATATAACTGCCCTTCTCTGAGCTGGTTGCGTGTTTGGCAACCTTGAATTTGCCGCCAGCAAAGAAACTACTGCAATCGCTTGAACCTTTTACGGTATTACGATCAACCTCTTCTGCATCAAGCCGAATCTTTACCAAATCCGCGCCCATGGTCGTATCGTAGAGACCAGGATATTCATAATGTTCGAAAGTATCATTTTTGGCGAACTGACTTTTGGTCTTGGTACTGGCATTCAGGTCTTTCTTGGGCTCTTTGAAGTTGTAGTCATTTAATGACCACTTGCCTTTTTTGAACAGATAAATATGTTCCCACGCCGTAATTTGTGTATTGGGTGTATTACCTTTGGAGTATTCGAGATTAGTCTCCGCTACATCAGTGTAAGCGTTTTGCTGATCCACCAGGACCAGCTTGTGCTTCTTATCGTCATGCTCAAAATAATAGGCAATGCCATCCTCTTCGAGCAGACGAGAGATAAAATCCAGGTCGCTTTCATTGTGCTGTACACAATATTCCCGCTTATTTCCGCCTGCGGCTTTAAAATCAAAATCGGAAAAGCCGAGATCATTGAAGATTTGCGAAACAATTTCTTTGGTATTTTTTTCCTGAAAGATGCGGTGATCATTGGTCTGCGATAAAAACCACAGCCAGGGGACCATAACCATTCGGTATTGACGAAGATTATTTGCTTTCACCTCGCCGAACGTAAATGATTTGATATAGCCGTTAAATTTACGTTCCTGATCGTTCTGGATGGTGACGGTGGCCGTTTTACCGACAATGTTGTCAGGATCTACTTCGAGATTTTCGGAGAGGACTTCGATATTGAATTCAAACAGGCCCGAGATATATTCGACACCTTCAAAAGCATTCAGCAAAAACGTGTCTTTTCCTAAAGAAAAGTCAGTGATTGAAATAAGTCTATTTTCTTGAGTGAGTTGACTCATAGGATAGCAACCTCAATATGACCTTCACGAGGGAAGCGTCGGGATCATCCTTGCCCCGCAATTAAATTGCGAGCTCAGACAGAAAAGAGCCCTGAAGACAACGCCTTCAGGGCACTTTACTTTATAACAACTTAAATTACAGCGGCTTGGCAGTAGTCAAGTCGTAACCAACACGTTGCGGATTCGCAGACTTGTTAGTCTTATCGTAGTCGTTATAGTTGACCATGATTTTGGAGAAGCTCAGAGAGATTGATTCCATTGGGTCGCTCTCGCCGTCTGCAGAAACAGAGTAGCCGCTTACCAAAACGTCTTCCAGAGTATAGGTCATGAACTCTACAACTTTGTCAGCACCAGTTTGTACAAACTTGATGGTGACTTTCTTACCGCTTGAGCCAGTAACAGCTTCTTTGAACAAGGCAGTTGCTGAAGTGTCAGCAGGCTTGGTCATAGTTACTTCACTGATAGTGGGACGAGTTGCTTCGCGATTGGACAGATTACCTGGCTCCATAGAAATACCGCGACCAACACCGAACTGAAGAGATTGAACAGAAATGTGGTCTTTGTAACCGTCAGCAGTCACATTTCCTTTGATGCCTTCATATTCAACATAAATTGCCATTTACTTTCTCCTTACCTTTCTTAAGTACCACACAGATTACGATAATTTCTACTCCGCAAAGGCATCGTATCAATTACCAATTTAACAAGCTAAATTCAGCCTTAATGCACTTGGACGAGTTGGTGCAATAAGCGAATGCTAGCCCAGTTTCTTCTTTCAAACAACGTTTTGATGGCGCTTTTTCCTAATCGATATAACCCGCAAAAAAAACAGTTCTTAACGATAGTCAGAAAAATTTACAACTC
>CAMPIG010000186.1 GCA_946886255.1 uncultured Cellvibrio sp.
CGATTGCTGGCTGGATTGCGTTTTTGTGGGGTGATTATATTAATCGCACCTATCTACAGCTTTTTGTTTCTCCCTGATCGCGCGATCAATACTTGTGAAACGAAAATTAATCATTGGTTTAACGGGCGGAATCGGTAGCGGCAAGTCGGAAGTGTCCCGCCGATTCCAGTCGCTTGGTATTGTGGTAGTAGATGCCGACGAGGTGGCTCGTCTTGTGGTTGAACCCGGCCAAGCTGCTCTGGCTGATATCGCTACCCATTTTGGTTCACACATAGTATCAGTGGATGGCCGCTTGAATCGTGCACTGTTGCGCAAGATTATTTTTTCTCAACCAGAAGAAAAGCGTTGGCTTGAGGCGCTATTACATCCTTTGATTAACCAGGAAATCCGTCAGCAGTTGGCGGACGCAACCAGCCCTTATACGATGCTTTCTTCACCGTTGCTACTGGAAACCCGTCAACACGAACTGGTGGATCGCATTTTGGTTATTGATGCGAGTGAAGCGTTGCAAGTCGCTCGGGCTGGCAGCAGGGATGGTAATAGCAGCGAGCAGATCAAAGCGATTATGGCTACACAACTCAGCCGTGAAGCGCGTAACAGTCTGGCCGACGATATTATTCATAACCACGGTGATTTGTTGGAGTTGGATGAGCAGGTGAACACTTTGCATCAACAATATATGGCATTGACTGTCACTGAATGATCCCTTTATTTGGCCTGAACCGGCTTTTAATTTCTCTGCCGAAGATGAACCGACTCACTTTAATTTGATACTTCTGTTATGACGAATACTGACCATCAAGAACCGCTTAAGCTCGCCTGCCCTATTTGTAAGAAAACGATCTACTGGACGGATGACTATCCGTTTCGTCCGTTTTGCAGTGATCGTTGCCGGCTGATTGATTTGGGAGAATGGGCCAGTGAAGGGCATCGGATTCCCGGGGAGAAAATTGATTTGAATGATGATGAGGAGAGGGATTAATTGGGTTCTTTGCCGAGCTGCAAGGACGGATTGATTGGCAAGTTTGGTGTCGGATTACGCTTTGCTAATCCGACCTACTTGCTCCAAAAACAACTGATGGCTGCGATGCCTTGTCCACCATGGGCTTTTGCAATCTTAATATCATTGCCATCTATTCCACCTAACGCAAACACCGGCACACCGGTGTTTTGCACCAGCGCCGCGAATTTCTCCCAGCCTAGTACCGCTGCATTCGGATGCGAAGACGTCGGGGCGACGGGTGATAGGCATACATAATCCACACCTATACGTAGCGCTTGCTGAATTTCTTCTGCGTTATGACACGAAGCGCCTAATAATTTTGACTCACCTATCGGACGGGATTCATAAGTTCTTAATTCGTGGCTGTTGAGGTGAAGGCCATCACCAGCACACTGGAAAAAGTTATGCAGCGTGGTGTTGCAGAGTAACTTTGCCTGATACTGCTCGCACAATGTTTTGGCCAACTGAGCCAAGTCCCTGAATTGTTCCGGCGACGCGGAGGGGTAACGTAGCTGAACCAGACGAATGCCACGTTGCAAGGCCCGCTCCAGTCGAAATAAAAAATCAGCAGGCGAATCAAAGTCACCGGTAATCAACAAACTATCGGGTAGTTGCAGTGCGGTAATGATGGGTTTATTAGCGGCAGGAAAAGTGTAATCACTCAGCTCCGGGACTGTAACCCAGCAAATGGGTTGCCCTTCGACACCACGAGGCTCCCCGGAAAAGGCGAGCACTTTATATACATCTAAAAAAACCGATTTATCCACGTAATCATGGCGAATTTGAATCAGCGGTTCTGTGCGTTCAACCTGAATATCAAGTTCTTCATAAAGTTCGCGTTGCAGCGCCTGATGAATTGTCTCACCAGCATCTACCTTTCCGCCCGGAAATTCCCACAAGCCGCCCTGGTGCGCATCGGCGGCGCGGCGCGCGATAAGAATTTTGCCATCGGAGTTAACAATAACGCCGACGGCCACATGAACAATTTTTACTGCCATAACTACGAACGGTAATCTGCGTTGATGCGAACATACTCGTAGGATAAGTCAGTCGTCCACACAGTCTCAGCTACACTACCGCGACCGAGATCGATACGAATAGCGATGTCTTCACCTTTCATAACGCCTTGGCCCTGCTCTTCGGTGTAGCTCGCTGCACGTCCGCCATTTTCTACAATCAAAACATCATTGAGATGAACGCGCACTTTGGTTGCATCAAGATCAGGCACACCGGCATAACCAATGGCCGCCACAATACGTCCCCAGTTAGGATCGGAGGCAAACAGCGCGGTTTTAATCAACGGCGAATGCGCAACAGCGTAGGCCACATCCAGGCATTCGTCGCGATTTGCGCCACCACTGACAGCAACAGTTACAAATTTGGTCGCGCCTTCACCATCGCTGACAATACTTTTCGCCAGATGAATATACGCAGCAAAAATAATGTCTTTCAGTTTTTCATATAGCTCGCCGTCAGGCTTGTTAACCTCTGGCAAATCAACCTGGCCAGTAGCAATAAGAATGCACGAATCGTTGGTGGAGGTATCACCATCGATAGTGATACGATTGAAGGATTTATCGGCGGCCTCCCGCGCTAATTGCTGCAATAAAGGCTGCGCAATCCTGGCATCGGTCGCGATATAACCCAGCATGGTTGCCATGTTGGGTTTGATCATGCCCGCGCCTTTGGCAATGCCATTGACGGTAATTGTTTTACCTTGGTATTCGATTTGTTGGCTGAAACCTTTAGGGCGCGTATCGGTTGTCATGATACCGGCACCCGCATCGGCCCAACCTTGTTCGGTTGCGTTTGCCAGGGCCTCCGGAATTACCGCGATGATTTTCGTAACCGGTAAAGGCTCACCAATCACACCGGTAGAAAAGGGTAAAACCTGCTCGGGCTTAACACCGGTTTGTTGCGCGATGGCTTCACATGTTGCCTTGGCATCACGCAAGCCTTGCTCACCGGTGCAAGCGTTAGCATTACCGGAGTTAATCACTAAATAACGAATCGGCGCAGCCGCCAAGTGCGCTTTGCACAATGTCACCGGCGCTGCGCAGAAAGCGTTTTTTGTAAACACACCGGCAACAGCACTTCCTTCTGCCAGTTCAAACAACACGACATCACGACGGTTTTGACGCTTGATACCCGCACAAACAGCGGTGAGTTTCACACCCGCTACCGGGTGCATGGAAGGGAATGGATATTCACCAACGGCCATGATTCATAATTCCTGTGCTATTTGCGACGATACTTTTAAACCACAGACACCGGTTAAACGACAGGCACCGGTTGCTCAACCTTTAATGCCTTACTCCAATTGTCCATGACACTGTTTATATTTTTTCCCCGAACCACAAGGACATGGATCGTTGCGACCAACTTTTCGCCCCTGGCGTACAAACGGCTCAGGTTGTTGATGATCGCGCTCGGGCAGCTGCTCTTCGCCCATAGCGGAAACTTGTTCATGTTGCAGCATCATTTTTTGCCGTTCCAATGCTTCACGACGTTGTTTTTCCATCGCTTCCATTTGTTCGCGTGTAATCGGCTCAACACGCGCAAGCAGATGGATCGTTTCGCGCTTTACGGTTTCCAATAATTGCTGGAAGAGTTCAAACGCTTCACGTTTGTATTCCTGCTTCGGATTTTTCTGCGCATAGGAACGCAGATTAATGCCTTGACGCAGATGATCCATATTAGCCAGATGTTCTTTCCAGGCGTTGTCCAATACCTGCAACATTACTTGTTTTTCAATCTCCACCATGATGTTGCCAATGCGTTCGCATTTCGCATCATAGCCCGCCTGGATTTCAGCGAGGATTTTCTCACGCAGCTTTTCTTCATGCAGACGATTGTCT
Organism: uncultured Cellvibrio sp.; assembly: GCA_946886255.1. The sequence continues at coordinate 3,862 of CAMPIG010000186.1, forward strand.
TCATCGAGCCATTTGGCAACAGGCAACTGCAAACCAAAATCTGTCTCAATCTGCTTTTCCAGGCCGGAAATATTCCATTGATCCTCAATGCTCATCGGTGGAATAAAATGGCTGATCATGTCATCGACTACGTCTCCACGAACCGTGTTAACGGTGTCGCGAATAGTGTCGGCATCTAACAGTTGATTGCGTTGGTGATAAATAATTTGCCGTTGTTCGTTGGCAACGTCATCAAACTCTAGCAATTGCTTACGAATATCAAAGTTGCGGCCTTCGACTTTGCGCTGGGCTTTTTCAATGGCATTATTAACCATGCGGTGCTCAATGGCTTCACCCTTGTTCATACCCAGTGCTTGCATAAAACCGCGCACGCGATCAGATGCAAAGATTCGCATCAAGTTGTCTTCTAACGACAGATAAAAACGCGTTAAGCCAGGATCCCCCTGACGACCCGCACGACCGCGCAACTGGTTATCAATACGGCGGGACTCGTGGCGCTCTGTCCCGATAATATGCAGGCCGCCCGCCGCAATAACTATTTCGTGACGTTTTTGCCACTCGGCCTTAATGACGGCAACTTGTGCTTCGGTCGGATTTTCCAATGCGGCCACTTCCGCTTCCCATTTACCACCCAACACGATATCCGTACCCCGGCCCGCCATGTTGGTCGCAATCGTGACCGCGCCTGGGCGACCCGCCTGGGCAATAATCTCCGCTTCCTGTGCGTGAAATTTGGCGTTAAGTACCTGGTGTTTAATACCCGCTTTATTCAAGCGACGCGACATTTCTTCCGAGGTTTCGATGGATGCAGTACCCACCAGAATCGGAGCATTTTTTTCCTGATAGGTTTTGATGTCCTCAACGATTGCATCATATTTTTCTTCTACTGACAGAAAAACCAAATCGTTCAGGTCGACACGCTGTACTGTCTTGTTGGTAGGAATTACCACGACATCAAGACGATAAATCTCACGGAATTCATAGGCCTCGGTGTCTGCCGTACCGGTCATGCCCGCAAGAATCGGATATAGACGGAAATAATTCTGGAAGGTAGTCGACGCAAGTGTTTGACTCTCGCTTTGAATCGGTACGCCTTCTTTGGCCTCCAGTGCCTGATGCAGACCTTCCGATAGACGACGCCCCTGCATGGTGCGGCCGGTGTGCTCATCAATCAAGACAACCTGATTCTCCTGAACGATGTACTCTACATCGCGATGGAATAATGCATGGGCGCGCAAGGCTGAATTAACGTGATGCAATAACGCCAAATTATTGGCCGCGTAGAGATTTTGGTCCGGCTGCAGTAATTTTGCTTCAATCAATAAATCTTCTACGTGTTGATGCCCGCTTTCAGAGAGCTCCACCTGACGGGTTTTCTCATCAACAGAATAGTCGCCTTCACCGCCTTCTTCCTGTTGCGGCTTCAACCTGCCGACCAATTGATTCATGCGTTTGTAAAGCTCTGAGCTATTCTCCGCAGCACCGGAGATCACCAGAGGCGTGCGTGCTTCATCAATCAGGATCGAGTCAACCTCATCCACGATGGCAAAATACAGAGGCCGCTGAACTTTATCGGCTTTGCTCAATGCCATGTTGTCGCGCAAGTAGTCAAAACCGTATTCGTTATTGGTGCCGTAGGTAATATCCGCCGCGTAGGCTTCACGCTTTAAAGCAGAAGGCTGCATGGATTGGATAACACCAACTTTCATACCCAGAAATTCATAAACCGGGGCCATCCACGCCGCGTCACGACTGGCCAGATAATCATTCACTGTAATCACGTGCACGCCCTTACCAGTCAGGGCGTGCAGGTAACTCGGCAGGGTTGCCACCAGTGTTTTACCTTCACCGGTACGCATTTCAGCGATACATCCTTCGTGCAGCGCCATACCACCGATAAGCTGCACATCGAAATGGCGCATCGACAAAACCCGGCGGCTTGCTTCACGCACTGTGGCAAAAGCTTCAGGTAAGAGCTGATCAACGGTCTCGCCTTGCTGGTAACGCTGACGATATTCGTCAGTTTTTGCCCGTAATTGTTCGTCAGTCAGCTTTTCCATGTCGGGCTCAAGCGCGTTAATTCGCGTCACAATCTTGCTCATGCGCTTGAGTTCACGATCATTTTTTGAACCGAATAAAGCTTTAGCTATAAAACCAATCATTTGATATACCGTAACTTATAAGAATGCAGATCTGAAATAAAATGAACCTGACAGCAAGGCTGGCAAGTAAACAGAAAGGTGCTCGTTAAAGCAAGCGGGGGAGAGGAGAATTATCGGCTGGCGCGATGAATATAGGTTGCAGGATCGACAGGGCGACCGTGCTTGTAAACTTCAAAATGAACGTGTGGACCAGTCGAGCGACCAGTGGAACCTACTAAAGCGATGATTTGGCCTTTTTTGACTACATCACCCACTTTTACGAGATTACTTTTGTTGTGGGCATAACGTGTGGCGTAGCCATTGCCATGATTGATTTCAACCATGTTGCCATATTCAGGGTGACGACCAGCAACGGTAACAACCCCGGCAGCGACCGAGATGACATCGGTGCCTTCACGGGCCGCGAAATCAACGCCAGCATGGAAAGCAACATTGCCAGTAAACGGATCGGTTCTGCGCCCAAAGCGGGAAGCCATCCAACCTTTTTGCACGGGTCGACCGGCAATAAAGATGTCATCCTGGATTTTGCGCTTGGCCAATAAAGCATCAAGCGTTTCCAGCTGTTGTTCGCGGTTTTCGATTTGATTAGAGAGCTGATCGATGATCCGAATCAGTTCAGGAGTAGACTGGGCCTGAGTGACCGCCGCTGTTTCCGGGCCGCCGACGGCAGGGGGCTGACTGAAATCAAACTCGCCCTCTTCCAGCTTGGCAACGGTGGTCAACCGCTCACCCAAGGCATCCAGACGCACGAGACGTGCCTGCATTTCTGCGATTTTCATCGTCAGCGCCGACAATTGTGCTTCGGCCTCCTGACGGGTTTTCTCCAGATGTTCTTTCTGGGCAATCAATTCATCTTCAAGCGCCTGACGGGACTCGGTATTAAAGAAGTCACCATTGTCCTGCGTTTCAAGCCAGTTGTAGCCAATAGCGCAGAGCACCCCAGGCATACCCAACAAGCAAACAGAGAGAAACGCACGAGTCCATCCCGCAATGGAGATGCTCCGTGACTGACCGTGATGCTTGTTGAGGATAATAATTTTCATGCAATGAATGTTATCTGATTTGCCTAAACCAATTATTAGTAATAGTAGGCATTTTAAGATTCTTGCTTAGACCAATATTGCCTTGTTGCGGATGTTTTATAACTCGAAGGACTTAAAAACCAACTTCTTTATTATAAACAATCACTTTGTCGTCCGTGATAACACAGATTTATAAGCAAAATTAGCACCAATTTCTGAAAAATCATCCGCCAATATCAGCGGGAGGTCGAAATATGGCACAGATGAAAGCTAATGATCAATAGAAAATTTCCACGACATCGGTTCACCAATCTCGTGGAAACTAAGACGGGAAAAACTTAAATAGCCAATAAAGGCTTCATATAAGAGATGGGTGCAGCGTCCTCATCCTCAAATGTGACTACCTCCCACGCATCTGTTTGAGCGATTAATTGGCGCAAGGACTTGTTGTTAAGGCCATGACCAGACTTGTGCGCTTTAAACTCGCCAATCAGGCTATTTCCCAGAAGATACAAATCGCCGATAGCATCCAGAACTTTGTGTTTTACAAACTCATCTTCGTAGCGCAAGCCATCCTCATTAAGTATGCGGTAATCGTCAACGACAATAGCGTTGTCGATGCTACCGCCTTTGGCCAAGCCTTTGGAACGCAAATATTCAATCTCGTGCATAAAACCGAAAGTGCGCGCGCGACTAACTTCTTTTACAAAAGACGTACTGGAAAAATCCACCGACGTTTCAAGGGTACGCCCCTGAAAAACCGGGTGATCGAAATCGATAGAGAAAGTGACTTTAAAGCCTTCAAATGGCAGGAAACTGGCAATTTTATCGCCATCCTGCACCGTGACGGGCTTTTTGATGCGGATGAATTTTTTCGCTGCTGGTTGCTCTTGAATACCAGCAGATTGGATCAGAAAAACAAAAGGGCCAGCACTGCCATCCATAATAGGGACTTCCGGTGCGCTGACTTCAACGATGGCGTTATCAATACCCAAACCAGCCATAGCAGACAGTAAATGCTCGACAGTAGATACGCGAACTTCGCCATTCATCAGGGTCGTCGAGAGGGTGGTATCACCGACATTTTCTGCCTTTGCTTCGATCTCCACCACAGGATCCAGGTCCACACGGCGAAACAGGATACCGGCATCCACAGGGGCGGGCAGCAGGGTCAAATAAATTTTTTGGCCGGTGTGTAAACCAACGCCGGTCGCGCGAATGGCATTCTTAAGTGTTCGTTGTCTGATCATTGCTTTGTGTTAGCCCTACCTGTTAGCTAGATTAGCAAGTGTACCCAAGGTGACTTTGGCGTGTATGCGACGTGAATTTTTTGCCGCCATACTCGCGATATCCTTATTGATGTCCCGCAGTCTAACCAAAAGTAATCCCGTTCAAAAAAGCAAGTCATGTTACCAATATATGTCGCAGGTCGCCAGCTAAGCGGCCTATAGGAAAAATCAATCTTCAGCGAACCTGGTCCCTGTCCGCTAAAAATAGTACTGCCCTGCGCTTTTTACGCATACCGGATCACTAACTCAGACACGTTCATTGACGAGTTGTGGTGCCGGTGAAGGCAATTTTCAAGTCGTCCGTCAGCGGCGACTGAGACCCGCGACATTCATCAAGAGTTACAACTATCAATCCGCTTGGCGACGCAGGAATGCCGGAATATCGAGATATTCAAGATCCTTTTCTGCCATCGGTGCAAC
>CAMPIG010000187.1 GCA_946886255.1 uncultured Cellvibrio sp.
GCGTGCGCATCAATTTTATTGGCAGCGATATTGGCTGCACCCACGGCAGGGCTTTGGTTTTTCAAACCAAAATCTTTGATCTCGATCTTGTTGTCTTGCATGGCTTTTAGCAGCATGCCCCAAGCGGCGCTACCAACCGGGACGGATACGTCTTTACCTTTAAGTTGTTCAATGCTGTAGATATCGGATTTGATGGGTACCACAATGGCATTGCCGCTGCCTTTGAGGTTGTAGCCAGTGCCGGCAATATATTTTGTGCGCAGGGATTCTGTGGCTTGAAATTTCGCACCGTTAACGATGAGTGGATAGTCGCCCATAACACCGAAGTTAAGTTTGTTGGCCATCATCTGGTTGGTGATGGGGCCGCCTGAGGAGTAATCGCTCCAGCTAATGTCGTACTTGGCGTCGGTATATTTGCCGGTTTTGGGAAGGTGTTTCTCCAGTAATTTCAATTCCTTTACCACGATACCCGCTGTGTAGGTATCCGTGCACATGCTTTGGTGGCCAATCGCAATATTGATCGTCTTGGCATTGGCGCCGGCTGCCAGGGCGACCCCCAGGATCATTGAAACCAGTCTTATCGATACCATCATGCAGTCCCCGAAGTATGTTGTTTAGGTAAATTTCAACTTGTATTGGCATGTTATAATCACTCTCAATAAAAACGCATAAGTCATGCCAAGAACGGCTAGGTGGGTTATTAGTTTTGTAACTCCCTATTTTCTAAAGTGTTTTTCCTGCGATCACCTTCCATAAAAAACTCCTCCCATTCGCGATAATGCGTAATTCTGCACTCGGAATGAGCGCGTGCACGCAAGCGTTCATGGCACCGGGCAGGGATGGATAAAATCCTGAAAACTTTTCTAGTACAAGTCGTTCTTGTGAAAAAGGTAAAGACGAGTTGGAAACCGGGACGAAAAAATATAAACAGAAGAAAAAGAAAGATGGCGATTAAAAACCGGATAAAAAAATTGGGGCTTTTACCGATGGCGGTAAGTGAGCCCCGAATGCATTTGACTAACTGAAGTAGTCATGAAGATCTACGGTGATGCAATGTTAAAAATTTACTATCAAAAAGCAAACTGCAGTTGCAAGCGATGATTGGTTTGTTCAACCGTGTCGGTATCCGATGTGACGACTTCAACGCGCCAGCGAAGCGACAAACCATTCCAATAATCATCGAAGCTGTAAGTGATATCAACATCGGTTGCATCACGATCCGGCGCAAGAGTAAAGTCGAATGTGGCATAGCTGAGCTTGAATACCAGCGCATTGGAAAAGTTGTAGTTGAAGGTAATCTTACTGGCATCCCCCGAATCAACGTTTTCAAATGTTTCTAACATGTTGTTGGTAAAGATAGGGCTGGTAGAAAAACTGTAAGGCGCCAGAAAGGCACCATTCCTGAAAGTGTCTTCTTGTTCTGCAACGGTGTTGTAACCCAGAGTGAGTGAGGCTTTACCCATTGAGGCACCGGCCTGTACACCATAGAGTGTTGAGTCAACAGTACCGAGCAATGCGTTGCCCGACTCTTCTTGCTGCACAAATTGCGCACCGACGAATGGCTTGATCATTTCGTTGCCGGAAAAATTATAGTTTCCTTGCAAGTAGATACTGTCAAACAAATCATCAAAGCGCGTTAACCACAGTTCCAGCTTGAGTGGATTGGCATTATAGATAGCGCCAAGATTGGTGGTGCCGCTGGTTTCCTGTGGCGCTATACCGTATCGACTTGTTGACCATTCCCCCACATCAACAAATTCTTCACTGTTACGGTTTTTGATTTCATTGATGTGATCGAGCTGCAAAGTCAGCTTGGGAATACTGGTATTCACCAGGCTGGTAGCTTCAAAGGTGAAGGGAATGATAAATGCATCACCCGGGTTAGCGAGCGGTGCGTTGATTTTCTGGCGACCGACAATGAAGGCTGTGTTAAAGCCGGACAGGTTTACATAAGCTTCACCGAGCACTTCAAGATCACTACCCAAACGGGTGTTTACTTTTGCCGGATCATCATCATTGGTGCCAAGATCCTGCGCGGTGTAATAGCCAACGCCGAGTTTTATTCCGCTGATGCTGCCCGTCTCAGCGCGTAGGGCACCCCCGAGGGAGAACGCACCTTCATCCGGCCGATAGTCATATTCGCGTGTATTGTAGTAAGCCCGGATGTTGCCGGTGACCTTGCCGGTCTCAAAAATATCATTGAGCTCAGCTGCAAAAAGATGGGTACACCACAAACCGCCACTTGCCATAATAACTGTCAAAACTCGTATCGCTTTCATCTTACGCCCTCTTGATTAAATGTAATTACCGCTGGCGGCGCCACGCGGGAGTGTGGCGAATGACTAACAGTGAGTATCAACTTGTATTAACAAGGAATAACAACTCAAGTATGGTTACGCGATTTTTATGCCAAGGTATTTGCGCGCCGCAGAATTAATCTAAGGTGTTGTATTTATTTCTGTTTGTTTTTATTCGCATGACGAGGTGCTCAATAGGTAACAGCAGAAGCATTATTTTTATGCCCCGTAAATGACCGGAGAAAAATAAATGCACACAATAAAAATCAATGAGTAAATTTTTAGTAGAACGACTAATACAAGTCTTGATGTTTGACTTCTTATTCACAAATCCTCGTTCCGAAACCAGCTTTCGTTGCATCAGCCGACTTGCCCCAGCTATTCAAAGGCATTATGAGAATCATTTCTTGTTGCGAATATGTATCATTTATGAAAACATGCGCAATATTCTTTATCCTTAATTCTGGCAATGGCTCTGGGATCATTCATGACTCAATATTTCCCCATCATCAATCGTGTTGTCGCCGCACTGCTGGGCGGTTATAGCTTTACCTGGGGCTTTTGCGCGCTCGGCGTCGCGGGCCTGGCGGCACTGGGCGTGAGCTTTCATGAAGCGGAAACGGGCGTGATGCTGCTGGCCTTTTTGTTATTCCTGGGGTTGTTTCTGTGGACCTTCGCGGTAAAAAGCATGGTGAAGGTGTGGGTGGTTCTGGCCGGTGGCGCCGCCGTGATGACGGGCGCCGCCTTGTCGATTCAGCACATGTTGGTGGGCTAGATAGGTCTGGGTAGGTTCGTTATGTATAACAATTTTCGTCTTTCGATGACGTGGGTTCACACCTGGTTTGGCCTGGCGCTGGGTTACGTTCTCATGATTTGCTTCTTCTTCGGAGCTCTGTCGGTGTTTGATCGGGAGATTGATCGCTGGGCTATTCCCAAGACTCGCTTCGAACCACAACCCATGCCGTCGTTCGATAACCTGCTGAAGCCGGTATTTGAGACGATGGAACCTCATCCAATCGATATGGTTGCGACGGCCCAGCGCGTCATCGGTGATTTGCCTGATCCCAAGACCATGCCCATGGCCTCCCTTTATGCCTACACCACCCACCGGGACCCGGTGCTTTCTATCGGTGCCGAGTTCAGCATCCCCAATAAACCCAAAGACCGCTCCGATGACCATCAGCATGTGCACGGTTGGGCGACCATTGATCCGCGCACCGGTGAAGCTATCCCGGACGACGCGCTCAAGATCGGTAGCCAGTGGTTTTATCCCATGCATTACAGTCTTAACTGGCATTGGAAAAACCTGGGCTACTGGTTTGTAGGTTTGGCCGCGCTGGTCATGCTCGCGGCCTTGGTGACTGGCATTATCATGCACCGCAAGATCTTCAAAGAGTTCTTCACTTTCCGCCCGAAAAAACGCGTCCAGCGGAGCACGTTGGATTTGCACAACATGACAGGCGTTGTCGCGCTGCCATTTCATTTTTTCTTCGCCCTTACCGGTTTGATTATCTTTGCCGGTATCTACCTGCCGGTCGGCCACACCATGCTCAAGCCTTTGCACGATCAGCACGAAGTGCTCGAATCCGAGCGCACCGGCTTGCCGCATGAACCCGCCGGCATTGCCGCGCCATTAGCGTCAGTTGATGCAATGGTGGCAGAGGCCAAGCGCCGGTGGGCCGCGCGCGATATGGCAGGGGAGGTTGGTTATTTGTTTATGGATCACCTTGGTGATGAGAATGGCTACGTGAGTATTTACCGCGCGGGTAGTGATCGTGTTGCCTTGGTGGGCGAGGCCATTCACTTCAAAGCCAGCACCGGCGAAGTCCTGCGTGAAGATCCGCCGCGTACGGTGATATCAGAGATCAATGAATTTCTGATGGGGCTGCACTTGCAGCACTTTGAGCACTGGTTCCTGCGCTGGTTGTACGTGATCGGTGGCTTGTTAGGCTGTGCGTGTATCGCCACGGGTTTTATCTTTTTCGTTGAAAAGCGCAAGCAGCAACACGCTAAAACCAACAGCCAAGGTGTTCGTATCGTGGATGCTTTGGCAGTGACAGCGGTGACAGGAATGGTGATCGCCGCCATCGCCATGTTGGTCTCTAATCGTTTATTACCCGCAGAACTGCCTGGCAAAGGCGGCTTTGAGCAGAATGTATTCTGGAGCAGTTGGGTGCTGGCGCTTGTGCATGCGGCCTGGCGCAGCGCACCGGTGGCGCGAGCAGCATTTAATCCGGCATGGCGCGAGCAGTGCTGGATCATCGCCATATTGGCAGTTGCTGCCGTCGCCTTGAACTGGCTGAGTACCGGCGACCACCTGATTAAAACGCTGTTTACCGATACTTATCTTGCCGTGGCGGGCGTAGACCTGAGCTTATTGGCGGTAGCGCTCCTGTCGATAGTTGCCGCGCGTAAACTCGGACAGCGCGCGCGCCTGACGGAAAATATGCCGGAGAAGATTGCGCACGAATCAGTAGCTGGCGCAATTGATATGGCGGCGGAGGTGAAAGGTGGTTGAAAGTTGGATTTTACTCTGCTTGGCCGCGATCTCCTGCCTTGCTGGCATGGCTTGGCTGGCCCTGGCGATGGAGCCTCATTGGAAAGCGGTTCATCAGGCTTCCTCTGCCGTGCGCCCTGCCAGGTTGTTGCGCCAGCTTGGCTGCATCGGCCTGGGGGTTTCAGCAGTGTTCTGCTTTATGGCGGATCGCCCCTCCATGGCGGTTTTAGTGTGGGTGCTATTGTTGGCTGCTTCCGCCCCTTCTATCGGTATGGTCCTCGCTTGGCGTCCGCAATTATTGAGAGCGTTCTGGCCCTAGTAGGCTGACTGCTCTTCAACGATCCTATTCGCTCTATGCCAGCTACACCGACATTTTTAATCCGCAAAATTACCACGATAAAGACAACAATCTGCTTGAGCCTGTGTTGGGTAGCAACGCGGAAATTATTGGCTACAGTGTAGCCCATCCGTTGGAAGAATCCGGTGTTACCTTCAAACAAGGCTCCTACACCCTCGCCAACCTTTGCGCCATCTGGCGTTTCGATGACTCATGCTCAGCCTCATTAAGCGCAACCAATTTGTTTGATAAAATCTATTGGGCGAATATTGATTACGCGAATTATGGTGAGCCGAGGTGTCGTTTACGGTGAAGTGGAAGTATTGATGAACATGAAGCCTGCTCGTTTATGACGCGCTTTTTTATATAGTGCGCGGCAACATTTTTATTGCCAAGGACGGCCTATTGATTTTCTATTTGGAATATAGAATACGCTTTAGTTGTATTTGCGTTATTAGAATTATCCAAGCATTAAAAACATTTAAAAATTTTTTAATAGATAAAATTTTTCATCACATCTTTCTGTTAAATTTCAGAGAAAGTTAATTTGGCGGATGATTCTCTTCATTTGCGCTAGTAAAACTTCTACTATGCGGCTCAGTAGCCCATAGGAATTGAGCGCGATGAAAATTATTTCGATAATAATCACGACGGCGTTAATAAGTTCGGTTGGAACTTATCAAGTTGTTCAGCAGATGACTGATACTTCAATGCCTACACCAGCGTGCGAAATGTCCAGTGCTAATTTGGCTGATACGAAAAGCGCCGATGAGGTTACGGAACATGTTCATATCGCTGACAGATATATCCCCGAAAAAAAACAGCCACTCCCCAGAACAGCAGCCAACGATGTAACAAGCTCGAAGCAAGCCTCTGAAAGTAATCTATCCAAAAAATCAAGCGCTGCCAAGGGCGTTAAACATACTGAGGACCAGATTAACGCGTTCAGAACCCAACTGGATAAAATCAAAGATGCCAGTCCGCTGGAATTTATTCAAAACCGATATGCATCTGAACCTCTGGATTATGAGTGGGCAGCCAACAAAGAAAACGCGATCCTCTCCTTGTTTGACACTAGCGAAAATCTACACACGTTTATGCCGCTGGACGTCAGCTGTAAATCTAAAAATTGCCAAATTATTCTTGCTGCTGGCGATGATCAACAAACTGACTTTATGTACGACGCCCTGTTGAAGGCAGTAACAGCCAATCAAAATTTCCCCAATCAAACGGTTTCTTATTTCTCAGATCCGGCTGCGGGTCAGATGATCGTTTATGTGTCTCAAGATGGTGTTTTAGATTTATTGCAGTAATAAGGAAACCTACAGAAAAATATAGACAAGAAAAATTCGTAAACATCAAGGCTATGGATTTATAAAAGGAGCAGTACCGTGATAGATGAAGGCCGAATCTATCAGCCTCAAGGTCGGGGCAGCGTTGCATGATGCAAGGCCAATTTAATAGGCAAAGGAGCTAACATGAAATTCAAATTTTTTATGGCGATATCCCTTTTCTTCGGTTTAATTTCCTCCGCGCACGCAACCAAGGTGGCTGAGTTCGGTGATCCTATCATCGGCAATTCATATGGTGGTTGTAGCTTTACAAGAGTCTATTCAACAGGTGGCAGTGGCTTTCTGTACGACGAATATCAGATAACTTGTCCAAGTGGCGGTCCTTATAAAGTTGGCGTGTACTTTAACACACAATACCCGTATCCCTACCAATGCACTTTCTATCCTGGCAACAATAGTTACTATGTCAGTGGTGATTGCACTAACTGGCGTGTTTACTTGAACTGATGTTCAGTGTTTATCAGGTAAAAGAATAAACCTTCAGTCCGAAAGGGCTGAAGGTTCCCCGCGTTGCACCACGAAGTAAACAGCGTGGGATTCATGGCTTCTTTTCTCCCGGTGGTTGGGAATGTATAAGGAATAGCCACCAGTTTCACTAATATATGTACCGAGTCACCGGAGTATTTCGGTACATTTTTAGTGTTAGGCCTTAACGTTGCTACGACTCCGTAGGGGACGGAATAACGCGGCCGGCAGTGAAGGTAAGCTCCTCTCGTATATATGTTTGCAGATCCCACCCGCACTAACAAGTGCGGGGGTAATGTATTTACTGCAGATGTGGCCTTCTGACAGCACTCTTTTTTTGCTATCCATGGGGCCTACCTTAATCAGCCAACATCACAAAATGTTTTGCCAATCTAATCATCAGCCCCTTCTGTTCCGGTTTGCTCTCAGCCACTAACAAAGCCGCAATTAACGTATTGTCGTTAATCAATTGTTCCATAGGCTTTGCTAACAAGTGTTGATTGATTCGTAGGTACCACAGAAAAAAAATGATCCTGTACGTTTGTTGCCGTCCGCAAGCGGGTGGTTCTTTATAACGAAGCAAGGGAGATGTGCTGCGCGGCTTGCGATGTTGGGTAAAACAATCCATCACCGAAACTTTGTTCTATCGTCGCAATGGAGGATGCTAAGTCCTCGTCACGCAATTGACCAAATAGCTCAGTAGCTTCGCCCTTATTTATTAATTCGCGTTTTAGTTGATCGATAGCTTCAAGCACATCATCCAGGCCTAGCGCATGCATTGCATCTTCCTTGTCGGCTTGCCTTTTGGGCTTTGCTCGTCGTAGCCTTGCAATAAACTCCAGCTGCGGGCGTAGTCGTGTCACATTAATGACGGCTTGCCCTTGTTCATTGATTAGCGCTTGGTTCGTGAGAATTTGCGAGAACAAGGTGAGCGCTTACTCAAACTCTATGCCGCGTTCCTTGCTGCTTTTGTAGTGTGATGAATTGTTCCAGTTGCTTCCTGGCCAGTTTGGACGGTTGGGTTTTGCTATTTTCCCAGCGGTTTGCAGTAACGAAGCTTACGCCTAGCTCCTTTGCCAGGTCCTCCTGTGACATTTGCAATTGCACTCGCAGGGCTTTGACGATGGAGGCGAAGTCGCTGGAAGTGGGTGACATTTCCGTGTCTTGGGTATGAGTTATTCGTTAGGGAAGTTAGTGGTGCAATATAACATCTGTTATGTAATTGGGGAATTTGTAGATGGGGAGGGATTACACTCGACACATCCGCGTGACTCGCCCTTCGGGCAGCCTTAGGCTGTGCAAAACGGCTAAGCCCGTTATCCTTAATCGACACTTTTTCGACACCTGACGGGCAATAAAAAACCCTAACAAAATCAATTTGTTAGGGTTTGTTATTTGGTGGAGCCGGGGGGATTTGAACCCCCGTCCGCCAGCACTCTATCCGCAGCTCTACATGTTTAGAACCGCCTATTGATTTAGCGTAATACAGCCCAGCGGGCGGGACGTAAAACGCGATCCTGTAAAGATTTAGCTGATCCACCCCAGGCAGGCTTCACTGCGATCCAGTTCTGTATGACGGGCTTTAACGCGGTACTGGCACCTTGTTAGAGACCGTTAGCGGCGAACCGCTAAGTGGTGCTTTCAAAAGCTGCTTACGCAGCTAATTGGGCACCGTAGTTGTCATCATTGGCAACTGTAAGTTTGCAGCTTTGGATTAACGTGATTGGCTACCCTCACGACATGCACCTTGGACTTTGTTACCAGCGTCGAATCCTAATCGGCCCCGTTCGTC
>CAMPIG010000188.1 GCA_946886255.1 uncultured Cellvibrio sp.
ATGGCTCGCCTGAACAAAATTAACACCTCAACCAGCGGTGAAAGCGCTGCTGTACTGCGCAAGGAACTGCAAACCATCATGCAGAATTACTTCGGTGTATTCCGTAAAGGTGAATACATGCAGAAGGGTATTCAGCAGTTGGCTGAGCTGCGTCCGCGCGTTGAAAATGTATGTATCACCGATAAGAGCAGCGCATTCAATACTGCCCGTATCGAAGCGCTTGAATTACAAAATCTGTTGGAAGTGGCAGAAGCTACCGCTATTGCGGCGGAAGAGCGCAAGGAGTCTCGCGGTGCTCACGCCCGAGAAGATTTCCAGGATCGTGATGACCAGAATTGGTTGTGCCACTCCATTTATTTCCCGGCTGACAAACGTGTCGCCAAGCGTGCGGTAAATTTTGCACCGCGCACTATGGAAGCGTTTGAACCTAAAGTTCGTACCTATTAATCGGGGAGACAGATAAATGTTGAAAGTTGAAGTCTACCGCTACAATCCTGACGTCGATAAAGAGCCCTACATGAAAACCTATGAGATCGATACCCAGGGTAAAGATCTTATGGTGCTGGATGTACTGGAATTGTTAAAAGCCCAGGATGAAAGCCTGGCCTATCGTCGCTCATGCCGTGAAGGTGTCTGTGGTTCCGATGGCATGAACATCAACGGCAAGAATGGTTTGGCTTGTATCAAGCCTTTGTCCGAATGTGTCAGGAACAACAAATTGGTGCTGCGTCCGCTGCCAGGTTTACCGGTAATCCGTGATCTCGTGGTTGATATGACCCAGTTTTATGACCAATACAAAAAAATTGAGCCTTATTTGCAGAACGACACGCCAGCGCCGGCGATCGAGCGGTTACAATCACCGGAAGATCGTGAGAAGCTGGATGGCCTGTATGAGTGTATACTTTGCGCCTGTTGTTCAACCAGTTGCCCATCTTTCTGGTGGAATCCCGATAAGTTCATTGGACCTGCCGGACTGTTGCAGGCTTACCGCTTTTTGGCGGATAGCCGCGACCTGGCCACCGAGAAACGCTTGTCTAACCTGGATGACCCCTTCAGCGTATTTCGCTGTCACGGTATCCAGAACTGTGTGGCGGTTTGTCCCAAAGGGTTAAACCCGACACGGGCCATTGGCCATATCCGCAACATGCTGTTACAGAGCGCTACCTAAGGTGGCGCTTTTGTGTATTTGCAGGCGGTAAATCTTTGATGCCTTGAGCCTGATAGCCCAGAAGATCAGTGCAAGGCATTAACTCTGTTCGCTGTAATTATGATCACAGCGGCTTAAAAGCGGCGCCTTCGACCACAAGTTGAGGGCGTTATTGTAGCTAACAGCTAGTTGATAGCAGGGGTAGTGGGCAGAGCCCAGGTCAGCGTCCTTCGCAGGTTATGCTGGCGGTCCCCATGATTAAGGTGGGTGGAATGCAAGACAGCATCATGGAGCAATTTTGGAGCACGTCGCACATCTCCGGTGGGAACGCTGCTTACGTCGAAGAGCTCTACGACAAGTATTTACACGACGCGAATGCCGTTCCCGAAGAATGGCGCAACTATTTCGAACAATTACCGCGCGTCAACGGCGTTGTGACTCAGGATACCCCGCACTCGGTGATTCGTGCTCAATTCGAGCAGCTAGGCAAAAGCCGCGTGCGTACCGTGACCGCTCCTGTGGCGGCAGGCTCAGTCAGCATTGAGCACGAGCGCAAGCAGGTAAAGGTTCTGCAACTTATCAGCTCCTATCGTTTCCGTGGGCATCAAAAAGCCCAGCTCGATCCATTAGGTTTAATGGAGCGTGAGCAGGTACCGGACCTCGATCTTGGTTTTCACGGCCTTACCAACGCCGACCTCGATACGGTTTTTCAAACCGGTAATCTGTTTATCGGTAAAGAAGAAGCGCCTTTGCGTGACATCATCGCTGCATTGGAAAAAACCTACTGTGGCCATGTCGGCCCGGAGATCATGCACATCACCAACCTGGCTGAAAAGCAATGGTTGCAGCAGCGCCTGGAGAGTGTGCGCTCCAATCCTGAATTCAGCAAAGAACAACGTCTGGCTGTACTGGAACGTTTGACCGCAGCCGAAGGTCTGGAGCGTCATCTGGATAGCAAATATCCTGGTACAAAGCGCTTCGGCCTGGAAGGTGGTGAGAGCTTTATTCCCCTTGTTGACGCCTTGGTGAAGCGTGCTGGTACCTACGGTGCGAAAGAAATTGTATTAGGCATGGCCCACCGTGGCCGTCTGAATACCCTGGTTAACGTGTTTGGTAAAAGCCCAGCGGATTTGTTTGCCGAGTTCGATGGCCGTCGTTTGGTTGATACGTCCGGGGATGTGAAATATCACCAGGGCTTCTCCTCCAATGTGATGACGCCGGGTGGCGAATTGCACATGGCGATGGCATTTAACCCGTCGCACCTGGAGATTGTATCGCCAGTAGTTGAAGGATCTGTGCGTGCACGCCAGGATCGCCGTAAAGATAAAGTGGGCGGCAAGGTTGTACCTATTGTTGTTCACGGTGATGCAGCATTTGCCGGTCAGGGTGTGGTGATGGAAACCTTCCAGATGTCACAGACCCGCGCTTACGGCACTGGCGGAACGCTGCATCTCGTGATCAACAACCAGGTCGGTTTTACCACCAGCAAGCGTGAAGATGCCCGTTCAACGGAGTACTGCACTGACGTGGCCAAGATGATTGAGTGCCCCATCTTCCACGTGAATGGTGATGATCCTGATGCGGTCTTGTTTGTGGCGCAACTGGCCATGGATTACCGCTACGAGTTTAAGAAAGATGTGGTCATTGACCTGGTATGTTACCGCCGTCGTGGCCACAACGAGACAGATGAACCATCAACTACCCAACCGTTGATGTACAAGGTAATCCGCAGTCATAAAACCACCCGCACACTGTATGCTGATAAGCTGATCAGTGCTGGTTTGCTGGATCAGGTAACGGCTGACGAGATGACAAATAACTACCGTGCAGCACTGGATCGCGGCGAGCATGTAGCCAGCGGCTTGGTAAGCGAGCCGGATCGTTCGCTCTTTGTCGATTGGTCCGCTTACATTGGTCATGACTGGACCACACCCAGCGATACCAGTGTTGAGCTAAAAGCCTTGCAAGCGATTGCCAATAAAATGTGTGAAGTGCCCGACGGCATTGTCATGCAGAAGCAAGTTGAAAAAATCTACGAAGACCGCCGCAAGATGGCAGGCGGTGCCTTGCCGCTTAACTGGGGTATGGCTGAGACATTGGCCTACGCCACTTTGGTGGAACAGGGCTACTTTGTTCGCATGACCGGTCAGGATGTTGGGCGCGGTACCTTCTCGCATCGACATGCCGTACTTCATAGCCAAAAAGACGGCTCCAGCTATGTACCTCTGTCGCATATGAAAGAGGGGCAGCCGGATTTCGAACTCTATGATTCTTACTTGTCAGAAGAAGCTGTATTGGCGTTTGAGTATGGTTACGCCACCACGGCGCCGGGGGGATTAGTCATTTGGGAAGCGCAATTTGGCGATTTTGCTAACGGTGCGCAGGTTGTGATTGACCAATTTATTACCAGTGGCGAGCACAAATGGGGCCGTCTATGCGGCCTGACAATGCTGTTGCCGCACGGTTACGAAGGGCAAGGGCCAGAGCACTCTTCTGCACGCCTTGAACGTTTCATGCAACTGTGCGCTGAACACAATATCCAGGTCTGTGTGCCCACCACACCGGCGCAAGTCTTCCATATGCTGCGTCGCCAGGCTGTTCGTCCGATGCGCCGTCCTTTGGTGGTAATGAGTCCCAAGTCGCTGCTGCGTCACAAGTTGGCAACATCCACGCTGGAAGAGCTCGCTAACGGGCAATTCCAGAACGTGATCGCGGATGACAGTGTCGATCCTGCTAGAGTGAAGCGCGTCATCCTGTGCAGTGGCAAGGTTTATTACAACTTGTTGGAAGAACGTATTGCCCGTAATCAGGATAACGTTGCGCTGATTCGTCTTGAACAACTTTATCCATTCCCCGAACAAGAGCTGCGTGCCGCACTGGCGCCTTACGCCAATTTGCAGGATATCCGTTGGTGTCAGGAAGAGCCGATGAATCAGGGCGCCTGGTACAGCAGTCAGCATCACATACGTCGTGTGGTGCACGATCACAATCCAGATCTGTATCTGGATTACGTTGGTCGCGACGCATCGGCAGCACCAGCGGGCGGCTATATGTCTGCTCACCTTGAAGAACAAACACGTTTCATCAACGAAGCACTGAATGTTTAATATTCAGTGTGAGATGTTTACCGAATCACAGCGAGAGATAAAGGAAGAGCAATGAGTATTGAAATTAAAGCCCCGACTTTCCCTGAATCCGTGCAGGATGGGACTATTGCGACCTGGCATAAGAAGCCGGGTGAGGCCGTATCACGCGATGAGCTGATCGTTGATATCGAAACCGATAAAGTTGTGTTGGAAGTTGTGGCGCCGGCTGATGGCAGCCTCAGCGAAATCATAAAAGGTGAAGGCGACACAGTTCTGAGCAATGAAGTGATTGCCATATTTGTGGAAGGTGCTGCGGCTGCTCCTGCTGAAAACAAAGAAGCCAAAGCGGAAGCACCGGCTGCGGAAACCAAGCCGGCCGCTGGTGGCGACAAGCTGGTCAATCCTGCGGCACGCAAGATGGCAAGCGAAAACAACATCAATGCCGCTGAAGTATCCGGCACGGGCAAAGATGGCCGCGTTACGAAAGAAGACGTTGCCAATCATTTAAAATCCGCTCCGGCTAGCGCGCCGACTGCGAAAGCTTCTTCGGCAACTGCTGCGCCGGTACCGGCGATGGACGCTGTGGGTGACCGCGTTGAAAAACGTGTACCGATGACTCGTCTGCGTAAGCGTATTGCTGAGCGTCTGTTGGAAGCATCCAGCACTACCGCCATGTTGACCACCTTCAATGAGGTGAACATGGGTCCGATCATGGAACTGCGCGCCAAATACAAAGATCAGTTTGAAAAAGCCCATAACGGCACTCGCCTGGGCTTTATGAGTTTCTTTGTGAAAGCTGCTGCTGAAGCACTGCGCCGTTTCCCGGCGGTCAATGCGTCAATTGATAACAATGACATCGTTTATCACGGTTATCAGGATATCGGTGTGGCCGTTTCTACCGACAAAGGTCTGGTGGTTCCGGTGTTGCGCAATACAGAAAATATGAGCCTGGCAACGATTGAAAACACCATTCGTGATTTCGGCCTGCGTGCCCGTGATGGCAAATTGGGCATTGAAGAAATGTCTGGTGGTACTTTCACCATTACCAACGGTGGTGTGTTTGGTTCGCTTTTGTCTACTCCCATACTGAATCTGCCGCAGTCTGCCATTCTGGGCATGCACAAGATTCAGGAGCGCCCGATGGCCGTTAACGGCGAAGTAAAAATTCTGCCGATGATGTACCTGGCGCTGTCCTACGATCACCGTCTGCTGGACGGTAAAGAAGCGGTGCAATTCCTGGTAGCGATCAAAGATCTGCTTGAAGATCCGGCGCGCATCCTGTTGGAAATCTAGGTTATCTATCTCGGTTAACTGATGCCCCGTCTTACTTGGGTTGCCCGATAACTCGGGCAATCACATTGACCAAATTTGGGAATGAAAGCTATGTCTGAAAAATATGATGTGATCGTAATTGGCTCCGGTCCTGCCGGTTATGTGGCAGCAATTCGTGCTGCACAATTAGGATTGAAAACAGCGTGCATTGAAAAGTGGCGCAACGAAGAAGGTAAAGGCGTGAACGGCGGTACTTGTTTGAATGTCGGTTGTATCCCTTCTAAAGCATTGCTCGACAGCTCATACAAATATCACGAAGCCAAAGACGATTTTAAAGTTCACGGCATTACCTCCAAAGGTATTGAAATTGATGTGCCGTCCATGATCGCGCGTAAGGCGCAGATCGTTAAGCAGTTAACTGGCGGTATTGCTGCACTGTTCAAGGCTAATGGTGTGACCGGTTTATACGGTACGGGTAAATTGCTGGCCGGACGTAAAGTCGAGTTCACTGACAATGAAGGTAAGGCATCTGTCCTCGAGGCAGAAAATGTGATCCTGGCATCCGGTTCCAGCCCAATTAATATTCCGGTTGCTCCAGTCGACAACAAGATCATCGTCAACTCTACCGGTGCGTTGGAGTTTGATTCTGTGCCCAAGCGCTTGGGCGTTATCGGTGCCGGCGTTATCGGTCTTGAACTGGGCAGCGTGTGGAATCGCTTAGGTTCACAGGTTGTTGTTCTGGAAGCGCTCGATAGCTTCCTCGCCATCATGGACCAGCAAATCGCAAAAGAGACGCAAAAAATTCTTACCAAACAAGGCCTGGATATTCGTACCAGCTGCCGCGTGACCGGTTCTGAAGTAAAGGGTAATGAAGTTGTGGTTACCTACACCGACAAAGACGGTAAAGAGCAAAAAGAAACCTTCGATAAACTGATCGTATGTGTGGGTCGTCGTCCTTATACCGAAGGTTTGTTGGCTGCAGATAGCGGTGTGAATCTTGATGAGCGCGGCTTCATCTACGTCAACGATTTGTGTTCTACCAACGCCCCCGGTGTATGGGCTATCGGTGACGTAGTACGTGGTCCGATGCTGGCGCACAAAGGTTCTGAAGAGGGGGTGATGGTTGCCGAGCGCATCGCCGGTCAAAAAACCGTGATGAATTACGACATCATTCCTAACGTCATCTACACCCATCCTGAAGTTGCCGCCGTCGGTAAAACTGAAGAGCAGGTTAAAGCGGCGGGCGAGCCATATAACGTGGGTACTTTCCCCTTCGCCGCCAGCGGCCGTGCCATGGCCGCTAATGAAACACAAGGTTTAGTGAAGATCATCGCTCACGCAGAAACTGATCGCATCCTCGGTTGCCATATCGTTGGCCCAAGCGCTGCCGACCTGGTTCAGCAAGTCGCTATTGCGATGGAGTTCGGTTCCAGTGCAGAAGACATTGGCATGATGGTATTTGGTCACCCAACCTTGTCTGAAGCCATTCACGAAGCAGCTCTGGCTGTGCATGGCCACGCCATTCACATTGCCAACAAGAAGAAGCGCTGATAATCGATCCGCAACATATTGTTGCAGTTCGGTTTCTATGAAGAAGATGAAGAAGACCGCAGAGTCTTACGCTTGAGTTAATAAACTCACCCAGGGGGCGGCGCTGTTCAAAAGACTCCGCCGTCATCGATAACTTCCGTTGGCTTGTGATGAAAACTCATCAAGCTCAACCATTCGTCAAAATGGAATAACACCATGAATTTGCACGAGTATCAGGGTAAACAACTCTTTGCCCAATATGGTTTGCCTGTATCCAAAGGCATCGCCGCAGCGACTGTTGCTGAAGCGGTAGAAGCCGCCGACAAGATCGGTGGTGACATGTTTGTTGTTAAGGCTCAGGTTCACGCCGGTGGTCGCGGTAAAGCGGGCGGTGTAAAGCTCGTTAAGAGCAAAGATGAAATCAAAGCTTTTGCCGAAAAATGGTTAGGCAAAAACCTGGTGACTTACCAAACTGATGAGAAAGGACAACCAGTTAGCCGTATCCTGGTGGAAACCTGTACTGACATCGCCAAAGAATTGTATTTGGGTGCTGTGGTTGATCGTTCCAGCCGTCGTATCGTGTTCATGGCTTCCACCGAAGGTGGTGTAGAAATCGAAAAAGTTGCACACGAAACGCCGGAAAAAATCCTCAAAGCGACTATTGATCCATTAGTCGGTGCACAACCATTCCAGGGTCGTGAGCTGGCGTTCAAGCTAGGTCTGGAAGGCAAACAGGTTAATCAGTTCGTTAATATTTTCCTCGGCCTGGCCAAACTGTTTAAAGAAAAAGATCTGGCATTGCTGGAAGTTAACCCGCTGGTGATTACACCGGAAGGTAACTTGCATTGCCTGGATGCAAAGATGGTTATCGACGGTAATGCCCTGTACCGTCATCCCGAATTGAAAGAGATGCAAGATCCTTCGCAAGAAGATGCGCGCGAAGCGCACGCTGCTTCCTGGGAACTCAACTACGTTGCACTCGACGGCAATATCGGCTGCATGGTTAATGGCGCCGGTTTGGCGATGGGTACCATGGATATCGTTAAGCTGCACGGCGGCCAACCCGCTAACTTCCTTGACGTAGGCGGTGGTGCAACGAAAGAGCGCGTGGTAGAAGCATTCAAAATTATTTTGTCTGACGACAATGTTAAAGCCGTATTCATCAATATCTTTGGTGGTATTGTGCGTTGCGACATGATCGCTGAAGGCGTTATCGGCGCTGTGAAAGAAGTTGGCGTAAAAGTACCGGTTGTTGTTCGCTTGCAAGGTAACAACGCTGAACTGGGTGCAAAAGTGCTGACTGACAGCGGCTTGAATATCATTGCTGACACCGACCTGACTGGCGCTGCCCAGAAAGTGGTTGCTGCAGCGGCTAACGCATAAGGGGCCCAGGGGGAACATCATGAGCGTTTTAATTAACAAAGACACCAAAGTTATTTGCCAGGGTTTTACTGGTTCTCAGGGCACTTTCCATTCTGAACAAGCGATTGCCTATGGTACCAAGATGGTCGGTGGTGTAACGCCGGGTAAAGGCGGTCAAACTCACCTCGGTTTGCCGGTATTTAACACTGTTAAAGAAGCCGTAGAAGCCACTGGCGCTGAAGCATCGGTTATTTATGTTCCGGCACCTTTCTGTAAGGATTCAATCCTTGAAGCAGCCA
>CAMPIG010000189.1 GCA_946886255.1 uncultured Cellvibrio sp.
ACCTTGTTGCGCAGGTTGATTGCCCTTTTCTCCTTCGACAACACCGCGTAGCGGTTCGACAATTGCCGGAGATGACATCGCCCGCACACGTTCAAGTTGCTGATCAACGGGTGCGCCCGGGCGTTCTATCTTGCGCCGCGCAATCATCAAGGCTACACGGCGATTTTGCGCGCGGCCGGCCGGATGTTCATTACTTGCCACCGGTTGAAATTCTCCGAAACCGACTGCCGAGAGCCGTTGCGGCGCCACACCGCGTGCCGCTAATAATTTCACGATAGCGCTGGCGCGGGCGGAGGACAATTCCCAATTGCTCGGGTAACGGGGGTTACTGATAGGAATGTTGTCGGTGTAACCTTCTACCTGAATCGGATTGGGATAACCTTTAAGAATGCCGGCAATTTCATCGAAGATCGCCTGGGCTTGCAAACTGAGTTCGGCACCGCCGGACGCAAACAAAATGCTGTCCTTGAGTTCGATTTGCAGCCACAACTCGTTACTGGATACCGACACCAATTCATCGTTAATCAAATCGGCAAAGCGTTCGTTAACTAGCGAGAAAATTTCCTGGAGCTGATCGGCTGACATCGACGCCGCGTCACCAGCGCTTTCCTGTTCAACATCAATGGCACTGGGATCGGGACTGAGCGCCGGCTCACCCACCTGAATAGGGTTGATGATTTTCTCGATGGGATTGCTGGATGGGGTATCGGTTGTTATCTGACGCGAATTAAACGCGTGCTCAAAGGTTTCAGACAGCACCCGATATTTACTCTGATTGACTTGGGATATGGAATACATCACCACAAAAAACGCAAACAATAGCGTAATAAAATCGGCGTAAGAAACCAGCCAACGCTCCTGATTAACATGTACCTCTGCGTGTCTGCGGCGTACCATTGTTTTACCTGTCCCGTACTGACAGCTCAGTGTAAATAGCCATTTAATTTCAATTCAATTGAGCGCGGGTTTTCACCGTCAGCAATCGAGATGATGCCTTCGACCATCAACTCGCGGTATTGCGAGCGCTCGTTGATACACATGCGCAGCTTATTGGCGATGGGAATAAATAAAAGATTCGCCAATGCCACACCATAAATCGTGGCAACAAACGCAACCGCAATACCCGGCCCTAATTGCTCGGGATCTGCCAGGTTGCGCATGACGTGAATCAGTCCCATCACGGCGCCGATGATACCGATCGTTGGTGCATAGCCGCCCATACTTTCAAAAAACTTGATGGCATCCAGATCGCGCTGTTCGTCGATAATCAATTCCGCTTCCATGATGCGTCGAATAACTTCCGGCTCACTGCCATCAACCAGCAACTGTAAGCCTTTGCGCGCAAACCGATCTTTTTCGGAATCGGCAATATGTTCTAATCCGAGCAAACCTTCTTTGCGTGCGGCATGAGCCCAGCGCACTAATTTGCTGATGCCCTCTTTGAATGGATTATTCGGCGGACGAAAAACCCAGGGCAAAATTCTCCAGGCACGCTTCAAGCTATTTTTTGGTGTTTGCAACATGGCTGCACCAAAGGTACCGCCGATAACAATAAATGCCGCCGGCCCATTAATGAGCGATTGGATCGAACCACCTTCGATAAAATTACCGCCGATCAACGCGGCAAAACCAATGATTACACCAAGTATACTGAGCACGTCCACGTTACATCACCTCACGTACCAATCGTGGACCGATGTCTTTCAAGCTCAACACCTTATCCGTTAACTGCGCTTTGGCCACCGCCATCGGCATGCCATAAATGACACAACTGGCTTCATCCTGTGACCATATAGAAGAACCTGCTTGTTTCAATAAGCGCGCACCGTTGCACCCATCAGAGCCCATCCCGGTCAACACAATGCCCAGGACTTTGTCGCCATAGGTGTTGGCGGCTGAGCCAAAAGTAATATCGAGTGAGGGTTTATAATTGACACGATTATCGTCGGGTAAAATCTTGACGCAACCACCATTACGCCTGTCCAGCATCAGTTGCTTGCCGCCAGGTGCAAGCAAAGCAAGACCGGGTTGTAAGAGATCACCATCCACCGCTTCGCGCACGCCAATTTTGCATTGGCGATTTAATCGCTCAGCAAATGCCTTGGTGAAATTTTCCGGCATATGCTGAACCAGCACAATGGGCAGAGGAAAGTCTTGCGGCAGGCCAATCAGTACTTCGCTCAACGCAACCGGGCCACCGGTAGATGCGCCAATCACCAACAATTTTGGGGGTTTCTTCAACCGATAATTATCGGCTATCGCGCTGGAAACTTTCGGTACCGGTGCTATCGGTTTGGGCGATGCAATCGGCGCAACGGGTGCAACGCTGCCAATCGGTTGTGGACGAGTCGGCGCACTGGGCAAAGTTGTACCGGAACGATAGGCGGAACGACCCAAGGTTAATAAACGTTCGTGCAGTTTTTCTTTCAGCGCACTGGAATTGCGTGACACCTCTGCAAAATCCTTGGGGATAAAGTCCATCGCCCCCGCCGCTAGCGCATCGAGAGTAATGCGTGCACCTTCATAAGTTAGCGAGGAAAACATCAGGATGGGTACAGGACGGTTGGCCATGATGTGCTTGACGGCAGTGACACCATCCATCACCGGCATTTCAAAGTCCATGGTGATGATGTCCGGACGTAACTCTGCGGCTTTTTCAACCGCTTCACGACCATTGCTGGCAATACCAACCACCTGCAAGTCGGGGTGCTGACCAATAATCTCCTTCAACCGAAGCTGGAAGAAATTGGAATCGTCGACAATCAACACCCTCAATGGCATGAACAATACTCCGCAACGTCATACTGTGTAACAGCATCCGTTGCATTCAAAAAAGTTGATGATGTGTGGATTTAATTATGTCCCCACGAATTTGTACCGCGCGCATAGCGGCGCAACAAACCGGGCACATCGAGGATCAGGGCAATGGTACCGTCACCGGTAATTGTGGCACCGGCCATGCCGGGTGTACCTTGCAACATTTTACCCAAAGGTTTGATAACCACTTCTTCCTGGCCGATGAGTTGGTCAACCACAAAACCGACACGGCGTGTACCAACACTGACAATCACCACATGGGCTTCGGCCTGCAAACGAACACTTTCCGTACCTTTTACCAACCATTGTTTTAAGTGAAACAGGGGAATTGCCTGGTCGCGAATAGCGATACATTCTTGCCCATCCACCACATGGCTTTTTCGCAAATCCATGTGAAAGATTTCATTTACACTGGCCAGCGGCAAGGCAAAGGTTTGTTGGCCCAACATAATCATCAACGTCGGCATAATCGCCAGGGTCAGTGGCACCTTGATAATCAGACGTGTGCCCTTGCCTATCGTCGACTGAATTTCGACAGAGCCATTTAATTGGGCAATCTTGGTTTTCACCACGTCCATACCCACACCGCGACCGGACACATCAGAAATTTCTTTTTTGGTGGAGAAGCCGGGCGCAAAGATCAGATTAAACGCTTCGGTATCCGATAAACGATTTGCGGTGTCTTCATCAAACATACCTCGTTCTACCGCAATCCTGCGTAATTTTGCGGGGTCCATACCGGCGCCATCGTCGGTAATCGACAGCAAGATATGGTCGCCTTCCTGTTCCGCCGATAACACAATCTTGCCCACACGCGGTTTGCCGCTGGCTTCGCGGATCTCCGGCAACTCAATGCCGTGATCGACTGAATTGCGTACCAAGTGCACCAGCGGATCAGCAAGCGCTTCCACCAGGTTTTTATCAAGATCGGTTTCTTCACCGACCAAATCCAGATTGATTTCCTTTTTAAGGCTGCGCGCCAAATCGCGTACCACACGCGGAAAACGGCCGAACACTTTTTTGATCGGCTGCATCCGGGTTTTCATCACGGATGTTTGTAAATCGGCGGTTACAACATCAAGGTTGGCAACGGCTTTGACCAAGGCTTCATCTTGTGAACCCGTACCCAGGCGTACCAAACGGTTACGCACCAGCACCAATTCACCCACCATATTCATAATGTCGTCCAGACGCTGGGTATCGACCCGCACGGTGGTCTCAACTGCGGGCGGCGTACCGGCAAATTCTTTTTCTGCCACTGGTGCGACAGCTGCTGGTTTTGCTGTTTTAGCCGGTTCAGATTTTGGTGCCGCTGCCGGTTTGGCGGTGCTGCTTGCCGGCACTGCTTTTGTCGATGCCTGGGCGGGCGTTTTGGCTACTGATGCTTTGGCGGTGGGCGCTTTACCCTTGCCATGCAATTGGTCGAGCAGCGCTTCAAATTCATCTTCGGAAATCAGATCGGCATTGTCTGACGTTGCAGAAACAACGGGAGCTGTGTTGTCAGTTTTTTTTGCGACGGTTTTTCCGTTTGTCGGTGCCGTGTTAACAGGAGCATTCGCCTTGCCACCTGCAGGCCCCTTGCCTCTGCCGTGCAATTGATCCAGCAGTGCTTCAAATTCATCATCGGTAATATCATCATTGTTTGATGATATTACCGCTGGTTTGGCTATTGTCGCCGGCTGATTGTTACCGGCCGGTCCTTTACCCTTACCGTGTAACTGGTCGAGTAGCGCTTCAAATTCGTCTTCACTGATATCATCAGTTGTGGCTGTCGCTGCCGTTTTAGCCGTGGGGCTATCATCGGCAATCGCATTGAGCAATTCTTCAAATTCTTCGTCGGTAATATCGCCTTGCGCAGCAGCGTCGGTTTCACCCGACTCAGCGAGGGGAACTTCGGCGGTGGACGCATCAGCTTCGGCGAGATCGCGGCAGGATACAAGACGCTCGAGCGCCGCAATCAATGCGGGATCGACTGGTGGCAAGGGCTCACGTTGGGAGACTAATTCAAATTGTTGATTTACTGCATCCAGCGCTTGCAACACCACGTCCATCAATTCAGGCGTAACACTGCGTTTGCCGTTGCGCAAAATATCGAAAAGATTTTCAGTCACATGGCAGCAATCCACCATGGGCGCTAATTGCAAAAAGCCAGCACCGCCTTTAACGGTGTGAAAGCCGCGAAAGATCGCGTTCAATAAATTGTTATCGTCCGGGCGTTGTTCCAGGTCGACCAATTGTTGCGAGAGGCGCTCTAAAATCTCGCCGGCTTCCACCAGGAAGTCCTGAAGAATGTCCTCGTCGTCACCAAAACTCATTCATCAACCCTCTGCAACTTGAGTTGCGTACCCCAAGTTAAAAACCCAGACTCGACAACAAGTCATCAACTTCATCTTGCCCGGAAACCACATCCGCACGCGACGGATTGATTTGTGGCCCCTCGGCTTCTGTTTTACGTTTTTGAATCAAGGCTTCTTGTGCAGAATTATCGGCACCGGCTGCCAAACCTGTAATTTCTTCAACTTGCCCCGCAATTCGTACCAGGCTGACCAGATCCTGTTCTACTTCATTGATCAAACCGATAACCCGTTTTAGCACTTGTCCGGTAAGATCCTGGAAACCTTGTTCCAGAATAATTTCTTGCAGATTACGCCCTAATTGTTCAGTGCCGATGGCCATCTGCGCCAGGAAGTCGTCCATCCGACCGTATAGGGTACGAAATTCATCCGGTGACATTTCACGTCGTTTGAGGCGCGCCCACTGGTCGCGCAACACGCTGGCTTCCTGACCGAGATTCATCGCAATCGGCGCGGCTTCATCCACCATATCCATGGTTTTTTCAGCCGCTTTCTGGGTCAGTTCAATAACGTAATTCAGGCGGTTGGAAGCGTCCCGGATCTCGGAAGATTCAACCTTGGGTGGCTCTTTCGTCAGATCGGCGTCCACATGGAAATTCACGATCGCGTTGTGCAATGCGCGGGTTAAATGACCGACGGATTGAAAAATATGCCGGTCCCGGAACTCAAGCATGGCGTGGATTAATTGCGAGGCATCTTCAAATTGATCACCTTGCAATTTTTCGGTCAATAATTTCGCGCACTCTTTCAACTCAGAAATGAATTCTTCGTTTTGGTGCAGCTGAAGTTCTGATGCCATTACAACGCCTTATTGTCTATTTCGCATTGTCATTTGAATCTTGTTGCGCTGTGTCAATTACCCGACACGCTCGAAGATTTTTTCTATTTTTTCTTTCAGTGCCTGGGCCGTGAATGGCTTGACCACATAACCGTTGACGCCCGCCTGGGCAGCTTCAATAATCTGGTCGCGTTTGGCCTCGGCGGTCACCATCAATACCGGCAGCGCAGACAGTTTTTCATCCGCCCGCACAGCGCGCAGCAAATCGATACCGGTCATACCGGGCATATTCCAGTCGGTGACCAGAAAATCGAAATCGCCACTCCTCAACATCGGCAGTGCGGTCACCCCATCATCAGCTTCATGGGTGTTGGAAAACCCCAGATCTCTGAGCAGATTTTTGATAATCCGTCGCATGGTCGAAAAATCATCGACTATCAGGATTTTCATGTTCTTATCCAATGCAACCTCCGTCTACCCATGGCGGGAATTTCATTTACTTTTAGTCTAGTCGCTGTTATTGCAGTAGCCAGTTTTTCACAGGTTTTCTGTCAGCCGATTCGACGACTCCAAAGACCCCGCTACAACGGCGCGCCAAAGTACCGGCAAAACACCGGTCGGTCAATCACCACTGCGCCACTCCGCCATGCGCGCGCGCAGGCGTAAAGCAGCTTGGCTGTGAATCTGGCTGATGCGCGATTCACTCACACCCAACACCTGCCCGATTTCTTTCAGATTCAATTCTTCGTCGTAATACAGCGCCAACACCAGACGTTCGCGCTCAGGCAGTTGCGTTATCGCCTGTGCCAGCGAGCGCTTTAATGCATCGCGCTGAATACCTTCGAGAGGACTGGCAAATGCGCTGCTGGATTCACTCGCATCAATATTGCTGTCTTCTTCGCCAAAGGTTTCTTCGTAACTAAACAGGCGGCTGCAACTGGAGTCTTGCAGCATTGCAAAATATTCTTCAACCGGAATGCCCAGTTCATTTGCCACTTCGGTGTCCCGTGCATCGCGACCGGTACGCGCCTCCACCGTGCGAATAGCTTGGGCAATAAGGCGGGAGTTGCGATGAACCGAGCGCGGCGCCCAATCGCCACGACGCATCTCATCGACGATGGCACCGCGAATACGGATGCCGGCATAGGTTTCAAAACTCGCGCCGCGCGATGCATCATATTTTTGCGCGGCTTCCAGCAAACCGATCATGCCCGCCTGAATTAAATCATCAACCTGCACGCAGGCCGGCATGCGCACCATCATGTGATAGGCAATTCGCTTGACCAAGGGCGCATAATCTTCAACACAAATCTGATTAGCGTGTTGTTTCGTTTTATCGTACATGGCTAATCCATCGACTGCGGCCATACTGATTACCTTCGATCACTGCCCATCGCGGGATTACGCACTGCGGGCATTGGCAGCAAGCAGCAAACGTTCAACAAAAAATTCAAGCCTGCCCGTGGGCGCACTGGGCAAGGGCCATTGATCTACCGCTTTGGCCAAACTGCGAATGGCAAGCGCGGCTTTGCTGGTCGGAGCAAATTCCAGCAGGGCTTTTTGTTTCTGCACCGCCTTGCGTACGTTTTCGTCAAAGGGAACGTTCCCCAGATATTGCAACGTCACATCCAGAAATTTTTCACACACCGTGTTGAGTTTAGTAAACATATGGCTACCTTCCTGGGGTGTGCGTGTCATATTGGCGACAACCCGGAAACGTTGCATGTCATATTCTTTGTTAAGCAGTTTGATTAGCGCGTAGGCATCGGTAATGGAGGAAGGTTCGTCGCATACCACGATGAGGACTTCATTGGCGGCCCGCACAAAACTGACGACCGTATCGGAAATACCGGCGGCGGTATCAATCACCAACACATCTATCTGATCACTTAATTCGTTAAACGCATTGATTAATCCCGCATGTTCACGGGGACTGAGCGATGCCATATGCTGTACGCCGGAGGAAGCCGGTACAATCTTGAGCCCGTGTGGGCCGCTCACCAGGACATCGCGCAAGCTATGAGTACCAGCCAGAACGTCGGCCAGCGTGTGAGTGGCTTTCAAACCGAGCAGTACATCGACATTGGCCAGCCCCAGGTCCGCATCCAGCAAGACAACCCGGCGACGCAACTCGGCCAAGGCAATACCCAGGTTGACGGAGATGTTGCTCTTGCCAACCCCGCCCTTTCCGCCGGATACCGCGATGACTTGTACGGGTCGCATTTGACTCATGGGTCGACTAACTCCAGGCTTCTGTCTCTATATTACGTGCAACGCTACGTAGAGAGTTGCTTAAGGTTTTGAGGGGTGACCCTCAGTATAGTTACTAATATTCAAAGTGACGCATTAATTACTTATTTTCACAAAGCCGCAGCGTTTTAATGACGGATCGCTCTTTGACCCATCTGCTGACGCAGCATTGATGCGGCTTTTGACACCAATTGATGTCCGCGGGCGACCTGGATATCGCGAGGAATATCCTGACCATCGGTAGTATAGGCCACCGGTAGACGGCTCTGCATAATCACACCCAAGGCTTCGCCCATGCTCGCGGTTTCGTCCAGCTTGGTGAGCACACAACCTTTCAGGCCAACCGCGCCATAGGCATGGATGGAAGCTTTGAGCATTTGCTGCTGACTGTTGGTGGACAACACCAGATAACTTTTAACCTGGGGCTG
>CAMPIG010000190.1 GCA_946886255.1 uncultured Cellvibrio sp.
TCCAATATGAACGAAGGTATCTTCCGCATCGACAGCACAAACAGTCAGGCCAGAATTACCAACAGCCGCTTGAGAAATGCCGGGTCAATTTGTATCGGCAATTGGGCCAGCTGTACTTCCTCGGGCATTACTAACTACTAGCAGAAATCAATCGACCCGCTGCCATTGGTCCTGAACCGCATCACATAAAAACCCCCGGCTTTTGGTCGGGGGTTTTTATTGCACAACATCTTTCACGAATTTTCCGCGTGCTTATTTTTCCACAAACGCCCGCTCGATGACATAGTCACCGGCTTCACCGATACGTGGAGAAATAGCAAAGCCGCGCGCGTCCAGAAGCGCACAAGTGTCCGTCAGCATGGCCGGGCTGCCGCACAGCATCGCGCGATCCGTTTCCGGATTAAGTGGTGGCAAACCGATATCGTCAAACAATTTTCCACTTTCAATCAAATCGGTCAAACGCCCCTGATTACGAAAGGGTTCGCGGGTCACCGTGGGGTAATAAATTAACTTCTCCCGCACATCTTCGCCGAGGTATTCATGCTCCGGCAATTCTTTAGTGATGAAGTCCGCATAAGCCAGTTCACTGACTGTGCGCACACCGTGCACCAGAATAATTTTTTCGTATTGCGCATAGGCTTCCGGGTCGCGAATCAAACTTAAAAAAGGTGCGAGACCGGTGCCGGTGCTTAGGAAATATAAATGCTTGCCGGGTTTTAAATCCGTCAACAACAGTGAGCCGGTGGGTTTGCGACCGACCAATAAATCATCGCCCACTTTCAAGTGTTGCAAGCGCGAGGTCAGGGGACCGTTGGGGACTTTAATACTGAAAAATTCCAGGTGCTCGTCGTAGGTAGCGCTAGCGATACTGTAAGCACGCAAGAGTGGACGCCCGTCTACTTGCAAACCGATCATCACAAATTGGCCGCTTTCAAAACGCAGCGAATCACTGCGTGTGGTGGTGAAGCTGAACAGTGATTCGTTCCAATGGTGAACGCTTAAAACTTTTTCCGGTTCAACGGCTGCCATTGTGTAGGGGTTCCTTTGGGTCTGTGATGTATTGTTGAAAAGAGTGATAAATTTTTTGGTGTAATGTCGGATTACGCTGCGCTAATCCGGCCTACGTTTATTAGTGAATCAAGGATTTTTCCAGTTCGGTGACGGAGTCGAACAGGTCGGCCACCAGACCGTAATCGGCCCATTGGAAAATCTGTGCGTCCGGATCGTGGTTGATGGCCACAATAACGCGGCTATCTTTAATGCCGGCGATGTGTTGGGTTGCGCCCGATACGCCAACGGCAATATATAAATCTGGTGCGACAACCGTCCCCGTTTGGCCGACCTGGTATTCATTAGGTGCAATACCGGCATCTACTGCTGCGCGAGTTGCACCGATAGCGGCATTGAGTTTGGTGGCGAGAGGTGCTAAGAGTTGCTGGAATTTTTCTGCACTGCCCAGCGAGCGACCGCCACTGACGACAACGCGAGCGGTACTCAATTCGGGGCGTTCACTCTTCTGGATAGCGCTGCTAACCCAACGCGCCAGGGTGGTTGCTTCTGTCGCGGTCAGGGGTTCAATCGATGCCAGGTTTTCACCTTCGATTGCCGGTTCAAATGCTGTTGCGCGGATAGTGAAGATTTTAATGGCAGCATCGTTACGCACTGTCGCGTTTAAATGCCCGGCATAAATCGGGCGCACATAAGTGTCGCTGTCAATAATGGCGGTAACTTCCGACACCATATCGACATCCAACAACGCTGCCACACGTGGCAACAGATTTTTACCGAAGCTGGTAGCAGCACCGATGATCGCCTGGTATTCGTCAGCGATGCTTACAATCAGCGGCGCGAGATTTTCTGCCAGTGGTTTGGCATAGCGCGCATCATCCGCAACGCGAACGCGTTTGACACCGTTGAGCCGCGCAATTTGTTCGGCAATCGCACCAATATTTTCGCCGGCAACCAACACATCAATGGCGTCACCCAATACTGCCGCTGCGGTGATGGCGGAGCGCGTAGATGCACGCAAACGTTGTTGATCATGTTCGGCGATGATTAACGTACTCATAATGAAATCCTCGCGTCGTGACGCAATTTATCGATCAGTTCCTGCACGTTGGCGACCTTGACGCCGGGCGAGCGTGCCGGTGGTTCTTCTACTTTCACTAACTGCAATTGACTGCTGGTGTCCACGCAGAGATCCTCAATGGCCAGTGTTTCCAACGGCTTTTTCTTCGCTTGCATCAGGTTGGGTAATTTCAAATAGCGTGGTTCGTTGAGGCGTAAGTCGGCGGTTACGACGGCGGGCAGTGTCAATTCGACGGTCTCCTGACCACCATCGACTTCGCGAGTAACCAGTGCTTTATTGTCAGTGAGGATAATGTTGGACGCGAAGGTGCCTTGGCCAACATTCCACAACGCCGCCAGCATCTGGCCGGTTTCAGCGGCATCTGCATCAATAGCCTGTTTGCCGAGCAGGAACAAATCCGGCTGCTCGCGTTTGGCAATGGCGAGCAGGAGTTTTGCTGTAGCGCGGGACGACAGATCCGCATCGCCGTCAATCAGAATGGCGCGATCCGCACCCATGGCCAAAGCGTGGCGCAGCACATCCTGATGCTGGGCATTGCCGATGGTGACGGCCACAATTTCGCTGACCAGTCCGGCTTCTTTCAAGCGCACGGCTTCTTCAACCGCATGTTCATCAAATGGATTGATACTCATCTTGAGGGTTGCGGTGTCCACATCGGAACCATCCACTGTGGGGCGGACGCGGATGTTGTGATCCACGACGCGCTTGATACTGACTACCACCTTCATGGGTTAAATCCTCTATGCATTGAGAAGCTGCTACGCACAAGTGCGGCTAGTTTGTGACCATTCTAACCAGATAATGTTTATCTGTTAAGTTGATTATATTTATATAGTTAGTCAATAATGCTGATATGAAATACTCACTTCGCCAATTGGAAGTCTTCGTTGCTATCGGTCGCCAGGAAAGTGTTTCCCGGGCGGCAGAGGCTTTGTCGCTATCCCAATCTGCCACCAGCATGGCGTTGTCCGAGCTGGAAAAGCAGTTTGACACGCGATTGTTCGACCGCCACGGCAAACGGTTGCAGCTCAATGAGCGGGGGCGGCAGATACTGCCTCAGGCCATCGAGCTGTTGGATCGGGCGGAACAGTTGGAGTCTATGCTTGCCGGTGGCAGCGGCCTGGGGTCGTTACGCATCGGGGCCACACTGACGGTGGGTAATTATTTGGCAACGATGCTGATTGGTGAATATATGCATCGCCATCCCGGTACTCGGGTAAAACTTGAGGTGCATAATACGGCCATGGTGGTGGAGCAGGTGGCCCACCTGAAGCTCGATTTTGGTTTGATCGAAGGGGACAGCCAACATCCCGACCTGGAAATTACGCCCTGGGTTGATGACGAACTGGTGATCTTTGCCGCACCGGATCACCCGCTGGCGGGGCGAAACCAAGTGACGCTGGATGATGTCACCAGAGAAGCCTGGATCTTGCGCGAAGCCGGTTCCGGTACCCGTCAGGTCTTTGATGCAGCGTTTCGCCATGTGCTGAATAAATTGGATATTCGGCTGGAGTTGGAGCACACCGAAGCGATCAAACGTGCGGTGGAGGCGGGCATGGGTATCGGCTGTATCTCGCGTCTGGCATTAAAGGATGCGTTCCGGCGCGGCAGTTTAATACCGCTGAATATTCCTGGCCTGGACTTGAAACGCCAATTTAATTTTGTGTTGCATCGCCAGAAATTTCGCACGGCAGGCATCGAAGCCTTTTTGGATTTATGCCGCGAAGTCGCCCGCGGTGCAGCGCGCAGCGATGAAATTGTAATGAAACGGCCCGATGGCCGACCGATGGAATATCGTTAATGTTCTGGGTTAATTATTAAAAAGGAAACATTCATGCAACGTGACAGCATGCAGTATGACGTGGTTATCGTGGGTGCAGGTCCTTCCGGGTTAGCGGCGGCCATCCGCCTGAAGCAGCAGGCCGCTGCACAACAGCGGGAGGTCAGTGTGTGTGTGCTGGAAAAAGCCTCGGCGGTGGGCATGCATATACTTTCCGGCGCTGTGATTGATCCTGTTGCTTTGAATGAATTGATACCCGATTGGCAGGCGCAGGGTGCGCCGGTTTATTCGCCGGTAACAAGCGATAATTTCTTTGTTCTCGACGAAAAAAAATCCCGCGCCGTTCCGAACTTTTTGTTACCACCGTTAATGCACAACAAAAACACTTACATTGTCAGTCTCGGCAAAGTATGCCAGTGGTTAGGTGAACAGGCCGAAGCGCTGGGAGTAGAAATTTATCCTGGCTTTGCTGCCGCCGAAGTGCTGTACGACGAGCAGGGTGCAGTGAAAGGTGTTGCCACGGGTGATATGGGCATTGCCAAAGATGGCCAGCATAAACCGGAATACACACCGGGTATGGAATTGCATGCGCGTTACACGTTATTTGCCGAGGGCGCGCGCGGTTCACTGACGCGAGAACTGGAAACACGTTTTAATCTGCGCGCGGACACACAGCATCAGCATTACGGCCTGGGCTTCAAGGAAATCTGGCAGATTGCACCGGAAAAATATCGCGCAGGTTCGGTGATTCATACACTCGGTTGGCCCTTGGACAAAGACACTGGCGGTGGCGGTTTTATTTATCACCAGGCGGAGAATCAGGTGGCCGTCGGTTTCGTGGTGCATTTGAATTACACCAATCCGTACCTTTCACCCTTCGATGAATTCCAGCGTTTTAAAACTCATCCGCTGGTGCGCGATTTACTGGATGGCGGCGAACGTATTGCTTACGGCGCGCGCGCGATTTCCGAAGGCGGTATTCAATCGCTGCCGAAACTGGTTTTCCCCGGCGGCGCCTTGATCGGTTGTGCGGCGGGCATGGTTAACGTGCCGCGCATCAAAGGTTCACATAATGCGATGAAATCCGGCATGCTCGCCGCCGATGCGGCGCTGGCGGCGATCAGCAACGAACGTGCGCAAGACGAACTGGTGCAATACGCCGAGGATTTCAAAACATCCTGGGCTTACAAAGATCTGGATAAAGTCCGCAATGTAAAACCGGCGCTGAGTAAATTCGGCACCTGGGGTGGCATGTTGTACGCCGGTATTGACATGTGGCTGGCCAGCCTGGGTTTACGTTTGCCTTGGACTTTGCGCCATAAAAATCCCGACCATGACAGTTTACAGACGGTGCAAGTTGCGCAACCGATTCACTATGACAAGCCGGATGGACAACTGACCTTTGATCGGTTGTCTTCCATTGCGTTATCCAATATCAGCCACGAAGACAACCAACCTAATCATCTCACGTTAAAAGATGACACCATTCCTGTGGCCTACAATCTGCCGACCTTTGATGCGCCGGAGCAGCGCTATTGTCCGGCGGGCGTCTATGAAATTCTCACCGGCGAGACAGGGCCGCGTTTGCAGATCAACGCGCAAAACTGCATCCACTGCAAAACCTGCGATATCAAGGATCCCAAACAGAATATTGTGTGGAAGGCGCCGGAAGGCGGAAGTGGTCCGGCGTATATCGGGATGTGATGGTTGTGGTTATGCGGTGTGGTTTTTTAGCGAGGGTGGTTGTCGGATTACGCTGCGCTAATCCGACCTACGCATCTGCCACGTCTGTAGGTCGCATTAGCCGCGCAGCGGCGTAATCCGACACGCTCCCCACCGATCAATATCCCATCTCCCATCTCAACTCCGCTAACATCCACCCCCACATTTTTACGCTAATAAACTTCAGGAATCCTCATGACCATCCGCCGCCTAAACCCAACCCCACGCTGGTCCGACGCAACGATTTACAATGGCCTGATTCATTTTGTCGAAGTGCCCGAAGACACCTCCGTGGATATGGCCGCGCAGGTCCGGCAAATTTTTGCGCAGGCCGAAGCCACCCTGGCGCAATGCCAGAGCGACAAATCCCGCTTGTTGTCCGCCACCATTTACATCACCAACCTGGCCGATGTGCCGGTGCTGAATCGCGAATGGGAAGCTTGGTTGCCAGCCGGCTGTGCGCCTTCGCGCGCGTGTTTGAAAGTAGAATTATTAAATCCGGCGATGCGGGTCGAGATCGCCTTTGTCGCCGCCGAATGAGGGGGTTATAAAGCAAAACCACCATCAATATTCCAACTGGCACCCGTGACAAAGGCGGATTCGTCGCTGGCCAAATACGCAGCAAGGCCGGCGATCTCCTCGGCTGAGCCGTAACGTGGGACGGCCATAAGCCCGCGCAATGTTTCCGCAAAATCCGAGTCTGCCGGATTCATGTCGGTATTCACCGGACCGGGTTGGATGTTGTTAACCGTAATGCCCCGCCCACCCACTTCACGCGCCAGACCGCGAGTGAAGGTCGCAATAGCTGCTTTGCTCATGGCATAGATGGCCATACCCGGAAAAGGCACCACTTCAGCGTTGATGCTGCCAATGTTGATGATACGGCCTCCGTCTTTCAGATGGCGCAAGGCCTCCTGGGTGGCAACGTAAACCCCCTTCACATTCACCGCGATTAACCGATCAAAGTCGGCCTCATCGAAATCCTCAACAGGAACCATGGTGGCGACCCCGGCGTTATTGATCAGGATATCCAGGCCGCCGTCGTGCTCGACGACGCTGGCGACGGCGCGCCGGATATCGGCAGGGTTAGCACTGTCGGCTTGTATCGCCATGGCGTGGCCACCCGCCGCCTCGATGCTCTCAACAACCTCTCGTGCTCTATCAGGGTTGGTGGACCAGGTAATGGTCACCCGGGCGCCCTCACGCGCCAGACGTTTGGCTATGGCTGCGCCGATGCCCCGTGATCCGCCCGTAACCAGGGCTATTTTTCCAGTCAGTTTCATTTGTTTGCTCCGTAAATAAGGGGGCTAGCCACCCATAGGTGTCATGACCCGGTTTCAGTAACAGCGTGTGGAGCCAGTGTGAGGATTTTATTGCTTTACAAGTAGAGGGTAATTGGTGAAAACTTTTTCAACTAAAAGTTAAAGGCAAATGAAATGGAAACCTTGGCGAGAATCGAATCTTTTGTCAGGAGCGCGGAGACCGGCAGTTTTTCAGCGGGGGCCAGGCTACTGGGTTTGACCCCGGCGGGGGTCAGCAAAAATGTGGCAATGCTGGAACGGGCTTTAGGAGTACGACTGTTCCACCGCAGTACCCGTAGGCTTACATTAACGGAGGCCGGGGATAGCTTTCTGCTGGAGGTAAGTGACGGCTTGAATAGTGTTCAGGCTGCGGTCGCCAATGCCAGTCGCCAGCGCGATAAACCGGCGGGGGTATTAAGGGTGAGTCTCGCGTTTGCCTTTGGTCAGCAATACATACTGCCTTTGCTGGCCCGTTTTATGGAGCACTATCCCGATATCCAACCGGACTGGCGCTTTGAAAATCGGCAGGTGGATTTGATCAACGAAGGGCTGGATGCGGCGATTGGTGGCGGTATAGATTTGGCTCCGGGTGTTGTGGCCCGCGAGTTGGCACGAGCGCAATTAGTGATGGTAGCCGCACCGTGCTTTTTAGCAAATAAAACCAGGCCAGTCGTACCACAGGATTTATCCGGATGGGACGGCATAATGCGCCGCTCTTCCAACACAGGCCGAATCCAGCCCTGGCATTTGCAAACAAGTGCTGGAGAACTGGTGGTGGTAGAGCCCCGGCCCCGGGTGATCCTGAATGATCCTGAAGCGATCTGCCAGGCAGCCGCGTCTGGGTTGGGCGTAGGGCTGGTACCGCACTCCCACGCATTGCCTTACCTCGAACACGGGCAATTGATACGGTTACTGCCGCAGTGGTGTTGTGACGCAGGCCCCGTATCAATTTACTTTGCCAGTGCGAAGATGTTGCCCGCCAAAACGCGCGCATTTATTGACTTTATTGTGGAGCATTTTCGGCAGGAAAAACTCGCGGAAAAATTTTCGGCCTGGTAAAGAATAAATAAACACCAATACGGCGGCACAATAAAATTCGAATCCGTGGAGTCCGTCGCTACGCTGTTACAAACCTTGGTCTAGAATCAATACAATCCGGTTTCTGTCCTTATATCCCAAAAGGTTGGCATGATGAAAATACAAAACAAATGGGTATCAATCCTGGGCGCGATCTTGTGCCTGTGGGCCACGCAAGCGGCAGCGCTTGGCCTGGGCGAATTGAAATTGCAATCAACACTCAACGAGCCGTTTAAAGCGGAGGTCGCGCTAACCAATTTGGGCAGTATCAGCGCGGAAGAAATACTGGTGAGCTTTGCATCCATCGAGGAATTTGAAAAACGCAAACTGGAGCATTTTTTCTTTTACAGCGATTTCAAATTCGCGATAGATTTAAACCGGAAAGTGGTAGTAATCACCTCGCCACGCCCCATCACTGAACCCTATCTGGAATTTATTCTTGAAGTCCGCTGGCCGACCGGGCGCTTGCAGCGGGAATATACAGTTTTGTTGGATATGCCTATGCGGTTGGCGGAGTAGGGGTATTTAATGCACCATACGAGTTTGGCGTTAGGCTTTTGGTTTCGAAACCTTCAAGTCAGGGACGACTTGAAGGAGCTACAGGGATGTATTCATGCGTTTTCGAAAC
>CAMPIG010000191.1 GCA_946886255.1 uncultured Cellvibrio sp.
CCATGCCGGGTACGGTGGCAGCAATGGCGGCGCGAATTTTTTGATGCTGTTGGAATTCTTCGAAATCCAGGGGGCAATTCGGTAACAATCGTTTGCCGAATTCGCACAGAATGTTGACTTCCGGCCGGATATTGCTCAAGCGTTTGATGCCGCCATCGCTCAAGCGCACATAGTTGAACATGGACTCTTGCGTAGTTGCTTGCCATTCTTCATCGCGAGCAGTGACTGGTAAAACTAATGACTCACTGGTTTCAATACCGGTGACATGTCCGCGATTGAGCGTGGTGGTCATATACACTTTGAAACCGATGCGATCCAGCGCTGCACGTGCCCAGGTTGTATGAGGTGTAGCTGAAAATAAATTGCCACCCATCATCAATGCTGCATCAATGGCACCGTCATGAGCCGCTTGCAAACAGGCGAGGGTATCCATGCCGGTCGCAGTCGGTAATTGCACGCCCAGTGTCTGTTCAAGTTGCTGAAAAACATCTTCTGGTAGTACTGGTTTAACACCAATAGTGCCAATGCCCTGGACGTTGCTGTGGCCACGCAGCGGCAGCAAGCCTGCAGCTGGTTTGCCGATCATACCGCGCAATAAGGCGAGGTTGGCAATGGCTTCTACATTTTCCACGCCGTGCAAATGGTGGGTAATGCCCATGCCCCAGGCAAAGACGGCGCGTTCGGCGCGCGCGTAACACTGAGCCAGATGCTCAATGCGTTCTTTATCAATACCGCAGCTGGCGGTTAAGGTTGCCCAGTCGGTGTTGCGTAGGTTTTCTTCGTAAGCCGCAAAATTTTGCGTATGTGCGGCAATAAAATTCTGCTGAATCTGCGCATTTTCCAGCAGTGCTTTGGCAATACCAGTAAGCAACGCGAGGTCGGAGCCAATACGCGGTTGCACATATTCAGAGGCAATCCAGGTGCCGCCGCTGAGGAGGGATTTAGCACTTTTTGGTACGGCAAAACGCACCAGTCCCGGTTCTTTGGCAGGGTTGATCACAATGACCTGACCGCCCCGGTCACGGCAATTTTTCAGTTGATGCACAAAGCGTGGATGATTAGATGCCGGATTCGCACCGATGACAAAGATCAGGTCGGACTGCCCCAGATCCTCCAGGGAAATGGTAGCCGTACCTGTACCTATCACATTGTGTAACCCGACGCCGGTAGCCTGATGGCAGTAGTAGGAACAATTGTTGACGTTATTGGTGCCGTAAAGTCGAACGAGCAGCTGCAAGACAAAACCGGCTTCGTTGGACGAGCGGCCCGAGCTATAAAAAAAGCTACGCTCTGGTTGTGTGGCGGTAAAACGCTGAACCATAAGTGTCAGCGCCTCGTCCCAGGATATCGGTTGATAGCGCTCGCTTCCGGCTGGCTTGTAAATCGGATCGTTCAGACGCCCGAGATGTTCCAGTTCATGGGCTGAAAGCTGCTGAAAATCTGCCAGCGGATGATCAAAAATCTCGCGCGGAATAGGTGATTGAATATCGGTGGATTGCGCCTGAATACTCTTATTGCAGACCGAAGGAAACTCATCCAGTTCGTTGGTCATGCCCCCCCGTTGGCCACCCATTCCCAAGCCGCAGGCTTTGCAAGCGTTGCGGCTATTCAATGCTTTGGCGGAATTCAACAAACCTATACGCCCGACTGTTTTCAGGGTGTACAGAATTTTTTTGGGGCCGCCACCGACAATCCGAATAGGGTGTGCCGATTGCGTTGGGATTTTTTCTGACATACACCTACCGCATCAAGACAATAAACGAGAGCCTACCGGCCCAACGTCAGGAGGCTAAGGCGAATTGCTTGAGGATGCAATACGTTAAATGTCCCGATGGCTCGGGCAATGCTCAGGCACTGGCATGTTTTCCGTCCGGTTCGGCCTCAATCAGTTGTTTTTTACGAAATTGGCCGGGTGTCATTTGGGTAAATTTCTTGAAGAAACGATGGAATGCCGACTTGGAATTAAAGCCCGACTCCTGCATGACACTTTGCATATCCAGATTCTTGTCGAGGTTGTTCATCAAAATATGTTTGGCATGTTCAACACGATAATAGTTAATGAACTCAAAGAAATTCTGGCCGAAGTCGCTGTTGATGGTCGCTGACAAGGCTTTGGGTGAAATGGCTAACTTATCCGCCAGCTGTTCCAGGGTGATATCTACCACCATATAAAAACGATTCTCCTGCATGGCATTCTTCAGCAATTCCCCATAAGTCGGCGGCAGGCTTTCCACCACTTCCGGTTCGCTCGCGGGTGCCGGGGCCTCCATGTGAATGCCCGAAAAAACACCTGAATGACTCAGGCTATAGACCACTAATGCGTTGACCAGCATCAGTGTCAGGTAATTATTGGTGACGCCCATGGCGCTGCTGACGCTGACCGGGGTGAATTGGGCGAGCACATGGGTAACCAGCGCCCAGAACCAGGCCAACAGGAATAACCACAACAGCAGGTTGAGCCAGGAAAAGTCGATGTGTGTGGTATCAGAATAGGTGTTCTCAATGCGCCGCCGATAGCTGACCATCTGCTTGATGGCAAAAATGCCGTAGATCAGCGGCGACAGTTTTTGGGCCCAGATGTAAACGGCGAAATGATCCATCCGACTCATCGCCAGATAGTCGTAAATCAATACCAGCTGATACTCCTCGTCGTGGCGATAAACACTGAAGTATATAAAGAAGGGATAAACGAAGAACGGCACCAGGTGCAGCAGGTCCGATCGTTTCCAGTGGAAGTCGCGATAAAGCAGGGACTTGGTATACCAGTAGAGCATCGGCCCTTGCAGGAAATAAGCAAAGCCCATTACAAAAAACAGGGCAGGAGACATCTCAGCCAGGATATCCCTGAGTGGGACACACCAATATATAAGGACATCGAACGCAATCGCAGCGCTGAGGAACAAAAACAATCCCAGCAGCAGGTTACTGAGGTTACGCTTGGTGAAGATAGTCATTAACGAGAGGATTAATCCCTCAATAATGACAACGATCAGGACCAGATCATGAAAATTGAAAAGTACTTTGTTCAAGACGACCGACTCCACAAAGGCTACTTGTTATTTTTTCCGGCTCTCGGCATATCCGTCGTGTGATGGGTACATCAATGTACCGGTGAGATGGCGGTGGCTCAATTCGAGCGGATAACTATCGCTTAAAACGCTGCCTTTTAAAAGCACTCAATGGCTGTGGTGGCCGCTCATCTTCTGTCGGAATAGTCCCACATCAACGAAATAAAAAGTGAGACGCCCGGCGTTTGCGGCTAAGTACAGCCTAGGATTTCGAGCCAATTGCATGATTCGCAATAAAAAGAAAATCTTCTCGCTATGTGGATTTATATAAACAAATGACCGATGTCCCAGATTAATAGTGGGACTTTCGGACTTTCTCTGCTTTTTCATGGCGATTATTCCCACTTAAACCCTTAACTGGGAATATTTCCAGGTTGTGATTGAAGTTCTGTACATGATTTCAGAGATGGTGGTACTTTTTTTCATGTGATAGGTATTGATTCTGGTACTTAATTTGGTGGGGTCAGGCTCGGCGTTGGGGTAATGGGGCTAGACCCGCCTTGTACAGGAAGCGCGAATCTTATGCCAATCACAGCCTTGGGGGCTGCTTCCCCTAAACATAATTCATTCAACTCGTAAGAAATAGAACCAATAGAGGGTGAGCAATGAAAGCGAAAACGATAACAACAGCG
The DNA here is from genome assembly GCA_946886255.1 of uncultured Cellvibrio sp. The sequence continues at coordinate 3,701 of CAMPIG010000191.1, forward strand.
GTAAAAAAATCGGTAATGGTGGTGGGCGTCGCAATGAGTTGTGCCTTTGCCAGTCTGGCGCAGGCTGTCACCGTGGATCTTTTGGTCTTATACGATGATTACACAGCTAACTACTTCGGTGGCGATCCTCAAACGGCAATGAACAGCTGGGTTAATCAGATGAACGCTGCCTATGCGGACAGCCAGATTGATGTCCAACTGCGTTTGGTCGGTGTGCGTCGCAACCAGCAGGCTGGCTCTAATATGACTGACGTGCTGCATGCGGTACGCCAGAATGCAGCTGTCGGCGCCCTGCGTGATCAATTAGGTGCTGACTTTGTTGCCCAATTACACCAGACCGGTGCCTGCGGCGTGGGTTATGTGGCGGTAGACAGAAACTGGGCATTCAATGTCTCTGCCCCGCAGTGCGGTCCGATTGTAATGGCGCACGAACTTGGCCATAACATGGGTCTGAACCACTCACGTCGTCAGGGCGATACCTCTGGTGCGCGTTACCGCTATGGCGTTGGCTACGGTGTCCAGAACGTGTTTGTGGATATCATGGCTTACGAAGGCGTGTTCAATGCTTCCCGTGTTAGTCGCTTCTCCAACCCTAACCTGACCTGTCGCGGTCTGCCGTGCGGTATTCCGGTCGGTCAACCGGAAGAAGCTTATGGCGCGCTGGCGATCCACAATGTGCGTAACGATATTGCTGCATTCCGCCCGACTGCGGGCACCAGTGGTCCGGTGACTCTAGCCGAGCATTGCAACTACGGCGGTTACAACGTGGGCCTGCCGGTGGGCAACTACAACCTGAGTCAGTTGTTGGCACGTGGTATTCGCAATGACGATATTTCTTCATTGCGTGTGCAAAGCGGTTATCGCGTAACCCTGTACCAACACGACAATTTCACCGGTAATGCCGTCACCAAAACCGGCGACGACAGCTGCCTGGTTGATGAAGGCTTCAATGATCTGGCGACTTCCGTGGTGATTGCGCAGAACACCAGCGGCTTCAATCAAACCGTCCAGGCGGAGAGTTACTTTTCCAGTCAGGGCGTGCAGCTCGAAGCGACCACAGACAATGGCGGTGGCCAGAACGTGGGCTGGATTGAAACCGGCGATTGGATGGCATACAGCAATATCAATATTCCTACCTCCGGTACTTACACCATCGAATACCGTGTTGCCAGTCCAAACAGCGGCGGTCGTATTTCGCTGGACCTGAATGGCGGCGCCACAGTGCTGGGACAGATCAACATCCCTAACACGGGTGGATGGCAAAACTGGACCACCGTTTCCCACACCGTCAACATCAATGCCGGTACCTATAATTTCGGCATCTTTGCGGCAGCGGGCGGTTGGAATATCAACTGGTGGCGCATCAGACGCTAAGCATAAACGTGTATAAACGTTGCTGCATCGGTTCAATGTGATGTGATGCAGCAACCAATCAGGTTTTGGTTTTCTTGCAGTAGGCCACTGTTCATCACTCCGCCAATGCATGGAACGATATCAATGCATAACAAATAATCAGGTGGTGCACCTGTATCAGACATCCTAAATATCGGCAATGGGTGTGTTGATGGTGTTTATGTATTGCGGAGTGGTGCTTTTTAGTGTGGCGATCCAGGTATCAAACAGTTAAATAATCTCATCGGAAAATCTTGGCCCCGCTAAGGCAAATATTATGAAAGATAATAAATTTTATTGGGTAGCCATTGTTGTGGTGGCTGCTATTGGAGTTTTGCTCTTCGTTAATCGTTCGGGCGAGCCAGTTGAACCAGCTATTGTTGCCGAGCCTCCTGTCGAACAGGCTCAACCATCTGTAGCAGTCTCTGAACCCATGAAGGCCGCGCGACCAGCACCCTCTGCAACGCAAACCAAACCCACACAAGTAGCAAGCAATGAGTCTGAAAATGCTGGCGATATTTCTTTCGAGGAACGGTTGACGGCAATGCAGGAACGGCGACCCAATCAGCACTTTGATCCAGTGGCTGTTGAGGCAGCGATGACACGTCAAAACGCTTGGGCTCCTGCTGAAGAAGTGCCAGAAGATTTACCATTGCAACCGGAAGAGTTTACGGACGGACGACAATTTATTGCGTTGGATAGTTTAAAGATAGAAACGCTGATGCCGGGTGATGATGTAAAAGTCACTATCGAAGAAACCGGACAAGATTATAGTGTTGCTGTGGACCGTGTAGAAAAACACGATTACAACAGCATCAGCTGGTACGGCCATATAGAAGGAGCGGATGGTCAAACATATAGTGTTAGTTTCACGCGTGGCGAAAAATTAACTGTCGGCGGCCTGGATACACCGGAGGGTCATTATGTATTGCAAGCTCACGGCAATAATGGGTGGATTGCCTCCAGTGCGTTGCTCTTCAAGATTGATCCGAAAGTGGATGATGCCATCTACCCGCATGAGGTCGAGCAACAGGTAAGCCACGACGACCACATCCACTAGTTCCTTGTGAATCCCTCGTGATAGCCCAAAAGATTTGGGCTATCACTTTCCCCCTTTAACCCCTATCCAATTCCCCTGTAGCCAAAAACGGCGACGCATCAATATCCTGTGCATCCATCATGTGCGCGATACGTTGCAGGGCGGTGAGGATCATGGTTTGCTCCCAGTCTTGCAGTGCATCGAATTTTTTCACGAACGCATTTTGTAGCGCGGTGGGTGCGTTTTGCAGAATTTCCTGGCCTTGAGGGGTCAGGTGTACATGTACTTTGCGTTTATCGGTTTCCGAACGTTGGCGATAAATTAATTCGCGTTTTTCCAGACGATCAAGAATGGTGGTTACGGTGGCTTGACTCAGACTTACATCATTCGCCAGTTTGCTGATGATCGCATTGTCTTGCCGCTGAATCGCCTGCATCAGCAAAAGTTGCGGTGCGGTGACCTTGGCGGTTTTGATTAATTGTTTGGAGTGCAACTCGGTTGCGCGTATCACGCGACGCAAGGCCACCAATACATCTTCTGCTCTATTCATAACATCACATCTATTTTTTGGATTCCGCGATTATAGGCGGCTTCGCCATGAAACCCTATTCATATAACCGATTGTCATAGTTGCGCTGTTTATGTCGGGTAGAAAAATAATAATGCTTAGTGTACAATGTATTTAATTGGAGCATGGTCAGGCAAAAATGATTTAAATTGTAACAAATAAGCCATATATACGTGATATTCATCGCAATATTTACTTTTATGTCTAAGTAATACGGGATATATGTTATGCATGCTATTACAGAAAGTACGGAAGCCCCTGAACCGACACACTCGCAACACGCAGGCAAGGCGCGCCTGCGTAAGCCCACACCGGACGATGGTTTTGCCCTCAATCAACTGGTTGTTGCCAGTCCGCCGCTCGACCCCAATTCTATTTACTGCAACCTGCTGCAATGCACGCATTTCAGCGATACCGCCATTGCAGCGGAAGCAGATGGTGAATTGGTGGGCTTTGTGTCCGGCTACATTCCTCCCACGAAGCCGACGACTTTATTTGTTTGGCAAATCGTGATTGCCGAAACGATGCGTGGGCAAGGCTTGGCCAAGCAAATGCTGGCGCAATTGCTGCGCAATCTTGCAGGGAAAGTCCGCTTTATTGAAACCACGATCACGCCAGACAATGAGGCATCATGGAATTTATTCCGCAGTCTGGCGCGGGATCTGGATACCCCGCTGGAAAGCCGCGTCTTTTATACGCGAGACCGTCACTTTGGCGGTCAGCACGATGATGAACATTTATTGCAAATAGGTCCGATAAGCTGAGTTTGCATTACCTCGCGATAACCCCATTGATGTTGTTAACAAATTTATCTGGAACCGACAAAGGCCAAGATAATAAGCAGAGCTACAACCTGCATTTGTCGCTCCGAATTAGCCAACTTAAAAAGAGGAAAGCACCATGAAAATTTTTAATGAGATGGAATCCGCCGTTCAAAGTTACGCCCGCTCATTTCCCGTCGTATTCAATCGCGCGCGTGGCAGTTATTTATTTGATGCTGACGGTAAAGCATACCTGGACTTTCTGGCTGGTGCCGGCTCACTGAACTACGGGCACAACAATCCATTGCTTAAAAAAGCTTTGCTGGACTATATCGAGCAGGACGGTATTACCCACGGTCTGGATATGCACACCGATGCCAAAGCAAAATTTTTGCAAAGTTTTCGCGATCTTATCCTGATGCCGCGCGGCCTGGATTATCGTATGCAGTTTACCGGCCCTACCGGTACCAATGCGGTAGAAGCGGCATTGAAAATTGCGCGCAAAGTTAAAGGGCGCAACAACATTATTTCGTTTACCAACGGTTTCCACGGCGTATCGCTGGGTGCTGTAGCGGCAACGGGTAATCAGCACCATCGTGGCGGTGCCGGTGTTGAGTTGAATAATATAACGCGTATGCCATTTTGCGGTTACCACGGTCGCGACGCCGATACCTTAAAGATGATCGATAAATTGCTGAATGATCCATCCAGTGGTGTTGATCTTCCTGCAGCCGCTATCGTCGAAACTGTACAAGGTGAGGGCGGTTTGAATGTGGCGGAAAAAACCTGGTTACAAGGTTTGGAAAAGCTGTGCCGCAAGCACGACATTCTGTTGATTGTGGATGACATTCAGGCCGGTTGTGGTCGCACTGGTACCTTCTTCAGTTTTGAGCCTGCGGGTATCAAACCCGATATCGTAACCTTGTCCAAATCGTTCAGCGGTTTTGGTTTACCCATGGCGGTAGTCTTGCTGCACCCCGAGCTGGATCAGTGGTTGCCCGGTGAGCATAACGGGACTTTCCGTGGTAACAATCACGCATTTGTTACCGCAACGGCGGCACTGGAGCATTACTGGAAAGACAATGCGTTTGCCGAAGAGATTCAGGCTAAGGC
>CAMPIG010000192.1 GCA_946886255.1 uncultured Cellvibrio sp.
TTTTATGGCTTTTAAATAAAGTTTCTCATCAGGCTGTTGCGAAAGACTAATGCAGCCGTTGCCATCCTCTGCGGCCTGCCTTGGAAATAAAAACGGCTGAAAGAATCAACCGTTTTTATTTCCAGAACCTGAGAAGCGTTACAACGATCTCAGGAAACTGAGCACATCCGTCTTTTGCCCTCCCGACAGTGTTTGATACGCATTTTTGGCCGCTTCACCTTCGCCGCCATGCCACAGGATCGCCTCTTCAATACTTCTGGCGCGGCCGTCGTGCAGATAGCTGTGGACCGGCGTGCAGACTTCATTGCCCTGGCCACCGATGGGGTTAATTACGCCGCCAGTGACACACGCGGACAATCCAAGCCCCCACAAGGGCGCGGTTCGCCATTCGGAACCGGATGCCTGGCCTTCGCCCAAGTTATCCGCCAACCCTGGACCCATATCGTGTAACAACAGGTCCGTGTAGGGGTGGATAATCTGGTCGCGCAGTTCAGCCAACGGATGATGCTGGCTGGTTTGCAACGTCGGTTTGTGGCAGCCGGCACAGCCGATATCGGAAAACAGCGTTTGACCGCGTTGTACCGCCGCGTTATTGAGGTCGCGCTGGGGCCGCACGCCGAGCAGGGAGATGTACTTCACCAGATTATTCAAGTGAGAATCTGCCAGCTCTGAGCCGCTGCCGCCACAGCCGGATTGTCCGAAACCGCAATCCGGGTTCGGCAGCAGTGAGGTCATTACACCCATGTCGTTGTTAAACGCGCTGGCCACCTGATGTTTGACGCTGCTGGTAGCCGCCTTGTAGCCGAACCGCCCCAGGCGGGTTTGACCGCTGGCGGGATCGACCACTCGGTTGGCGCGACCTGAAATGCCATCGCTGTTGGCATCGTTGGCGTCTTCCATAGCCAGAATCGTGGATTCCGACACAGCTTCAAGCAGGCCCATGCCGACCAGTTGCGGTGCTATGCGAGCAGAGAAACGCTCCGGCGTCACCCCGGAAAATTGATACTGGGGCGAACGCAGGCCATTCGATTCTTGCCAGAAAGCGATGGAGGCTTCGCCTTCACTACTGGCTCCGCTCGCGGCACGAGATTGCAAGGCGCGCCCCAATTGCGGGTGAGGATTGCCGTTGGCATCACCCACGCGGAATACCCATTTATCCAATGGCTCGCCGACCGGCGCTGGCGCGGCGCGGCCGTTGCGCACGTGGCAACCGGCGCAGCTGTCGTTGACCCAGCGAGGACCCGCCTTACCGATCATTTCGCTGAACACTTCATTCTCGACCGGCCGCTCGTCATGGGTTCCGTTGACGAAAGAGGTGTGGTGCAAGCGTCGGCCCAGAACAAACGGCTGGCCGTTGTCGTAACCGAGGTTGGTCGCCATCTGCATAAAGTGGTGGTGCGGTTCCCCGGCGCTCAGCTGATGCAGGGTTGTCTTGCCGCCTAACCAGGCACTTTCGGGAATGGGTACAGAGTCCTTAACTCCGCCTTGCGGTGTCGCGCCACCGACTTCCCAGGGCACCAAGCCTTGACCCACGATATACAGGAAGGTCGTGCCATAGTAAGCCGACCGACCATTGGGCACGTCATGCGCCAGGAACTGGCTGGGCTCAAATTCGAGCTTATCGCCAATCTGGATCTGGCGGCCTTCGCGGCAGTTGTAGCTGCTTTCCTTGTAATAATTGTAAGGGTCCGTCATCAACATGCCGCCGTTATCACAGAACTCCGCCACGGTGTTGACGCCGATATAGAACCAGCGATTATCGGTGCTGGCCAAGGGCCATTGCGTCCGCACGTTCATCCTGATGGTGGTGCCGCCTTTCGCAACATAATCGATGATCTCGATAGAGGCAGTGCGATGTTCCCAGTAAAAACTCAGGAAGTGGTCGTAGGCCTGGAACATGTCCTCTTTGGCGTGACGGTCGCGGGCGCGATCCGCAATGCGGGTGACCAGGGCATCGCCCCGGTCATATTGGATCACCGGCTCCAGTTGGGTGGATGAGTTATATAGCGGCACCACATTGCCCAGCGGTACGCTGCTGGAACTCATGGAGCTGGCCGAGCTGGATGGCACGACTAAGCTGCTCGAAGAGCTGGAACTTACCGAAGTAACCGAGCTGCTGGACGAAGAGCTGCCAGTAGCGCCGCCAAATACCCGCAACTCCCATATCGAATAACCCCAGTTATTGCCGGCGCTGCGCTGGGTGGCGTTGATGCGCAGGTAGCGGTAATTTCCAGCGACGGCGTGAATGTCAGTCCGCTCCCCGAAAGCCCCGCCGGTATGGGTCGCCAGGGTAGACCAGGTGCTGCCGTTGGTTGAACCCTGAACCTGGTAATTAGCGGCGTTGGCGGCTTCCCAGTCAATGGCCACACTACCCAGGCTATAGCTATTCCCCAGATCTACCTGCAACCCGGCGGTGCCGCCGCCGTGGGTAGATTCCCAGCGGGTGTCGCCATTGCCATCGACCGCCAGATTGGCTCCGGTCAGCGCCGGGCTGCTGGTGGCCATTTTATTCAAGGCGATATTGGTTCCGGGTGGCGGTGTTACGGTACCTCCGCCAAACACTCTGACTTCCCAGATGGAGTAACCCCATTGATTGCCAGCGCTGCGCTGCGTGCAATAAATACGCACATAGCGATAGGAACCGGACACAGTAACCGTATCTGTGCGCGCTCCAAAAGTGCCGCCGGTTTGGGCGGAGAGGGTGGTCCAATTACTGCCATCATTGGAACCCTGGATTTCATAATTGGCCGCATTGGCCGCTTCCCAGTCGATAACCACACTGGTCAGCGCTGCTGCACTGCCTAAATCGATCCGTAACCACGAAGGGCTTACGTCGTGGTTGGATTCCCAGCGTGTGCCGCTATTACCGTCCGTTGCGTTACCTGCGGGGGTCATGGCGGTGCTGGCGGTCGTCGTTTTATTGAGGGCCAGATTGGTTTGGGCGTGGCTTGCGTGGCTTAACAACAGGATGGCACCGAGCAAGTAGTAAATACATCTTATATTTATTCTGCGCATTGTTTATCTCCAGATAACCGCAGTCATCACGTCAGTACAACCGAGGGCGTTGTGCTGCATGTATGTGTGATGAGGTGAGGTTGGTTTGATTGAATGCTGCATCCCGGACGTCTGGTTTTCAGCTTCCCGGTTATGATTATTTTTTCGTATCAGGAATTACCTTGCACACACAGAATTACACAAACAGCATCTGCAATCGTCCCACTTTGATACTGGATAATTAAGCGGAATCAACGACGAAGAGATGCCAGTAAGTGTGGAAATTGGGATAAAATTTTTGTTGTTTTTTATGCCGAAAAAATAAAAACCACATCACAAAAATTTTGCGTAGTGCTATTAAATTTTTTGGTCTGAGTCGGAAGGGATAAACAGTTTTCTAGTATACAGGCATGATAAATCAGGCATCGGCAAGGGCACCTTTATTAGTACCTTCAAACGCTTTAACACGAATCATCTTGTTCGGATTTTCTGAGCGTGTTGTCTGAGCAATGTGATAAGCCAGAAATTCGACGGTGCTGTCTGTGTCGATCAAATAACAGCAGCGCTGCGGCAGTGTCAGTTCAAAGGCTCCCTGTGCCGATGTATACGCAAAGTGGTAATAGCCAAGTCCGCCAAATTGTGGTTTGGCAATTATGTCTTCGCGGGTGCCGATATAAATATCGCGCCAGCGCTCGGCCCACTGATGTTCCAGTGCGGGACATTTTTGATCGTTAGCCCAGATATCAATGCGCGAACGATGTCCGTGGGCAATGCGTTGGCAATTGCCACCATGCTTTTTTAGGCCATGGCTGTAATGATAAAAAGCGCCATCTATGGCTTCACAAGTGAATGTCAGTTCCAGCCGCGCCACGCTTTCCGGAAATACGCTTTTGAGTTGATGGATACACCAATTAGCGACGGATTCCGGTGTAAGTACCTCGGCTTCTACTAGTGCGATGGCATCTTTGGGGGAGCAGGTGTGGAGAAACTCACCGTCATCGCCAAACTCCCATTGGATATCCAATTGGTCACCAATTTCGGTAATGGTGATATTGGGCGATTGGGCTGGCACAGCCAAACGGTGATCCAGTTCCGTATCAAGCCAATGACGCAATAATTTCTTGACGGTGCCGAAGTCGCACACCATGCCTTGCTCATCCAATTCACCATGCAACTGGACGTTGGCCAGCCAGGTTTCGCCCAACAAGCCGCGCTGGGGATCGAGGAAACTGAAATCAACATTGGTGAGATTATCGACAAACAACAACATAAAAAATGGCCGACTGTAGAAGGGTGATGGATACAAACGGCGGCCATGATACCACCTGCCGTGTATAGAGGGCAGCCGGAAGCTGTGACGAATAAACTTATCGCTATATCCATCAAATGGCTTAGTCTATTTGGATTCTAGTATACAAGTTGGTTGCGGGGGGTGAAGAGAATGGTTAGAATTGTGTTGTGGTTTTTGTGACAATAAGTGTTGCGTTTGATTACCGCTCGCTAGCTGATTCGCGGCGTATGTGTAATTGAGGTGGTTATTGTTGCTTACCCTGCCGGATGGATTTGCATCCGGCGATTGTTCATGAAGCCTCTGACAGCCCCTACTGTCATTTTTCAAGCGCTGGCTTGGGGCTCGGGGATTTCCCTGAGCCTTAGTCTTTTTCCTTCCAAAAAAAGTCTGGTTCCGCTAACGAAACCAGACCAGCTGCACTTAAAAAATAGGTTAATGTATTAAGCGAGTTCTGCTGCCTTATTGTTTGCACGGGCTGTATCGGCTTGGGATTTACTTGCGTATTCTTCGCGCAAGATAACGGCTGCTTCCACCATCCGTGCCAGCGCAGCCTCAGTTTCCGGCCAGCGGCGGGTTTTCAAACCACAATCGGGATTTACCCATAAACGTTCCACCGGTAATTCCCGCGCTGCGCGACGCAGCAGGTTTACCATCGTGCTAACCTCCGGCACGTTAGGTGAGTGGATATCGTACACACCCGGGCCAATGTCGTTGGGGTATTTAAATTCCTCAAATGCTTGCAGTAATTCGCCATCGGAACGTGAGGTTTCAATGGTGATGACATCCGCGTCCAGATCCGCGATAGCACCGATGATGTCATTGAACTCTGAATAGCACATATGCGTGTGAATCTGGGTTTCGTCCTGCACACCGCTGGCGCTGATACGAAACGCTTTTACCGCCCAATCCAGATACGTTTGCCAATCTTTTTTGCGCAACGGCAAGCCTTCACGGATGGCTGGCTCGTCAATTTGAATAACTTTGATACCGGCGGATTCCAGATCAACCACTTCATCGCGCAGGGCCAATGCAATTTGTAGCGCGGTGGTCGCGCGCGGCTGATCGTCGCGCACAAACGACCAGAAGAGCATGGTGATCGGGCCGGTGAGCATGCCTTTTACCGGCTTTTGGCTGAGTGATTGTGCATAGCGTGCCCAACTGACAGTGATCGGTTGTGGGCGGGACACATCACCAAAAATAATCGGTGGTTTCACGCAACGTGAGCCGTAACTCTGCACCCAGCCGTATTGGGTAAACGCATATCCATCAAGGTTTTCGCCGAAATATTCCACCATGTCATTGCGCTCGGCTTCGCCGTGTACCAGCACATCAATGCCTAATTTTTCCTGACGGGCGATGGCGTCGGCAATTTCCTGCCGAATCCGATTTTGATATTCGGTCTCGTTGATTACGCCTTGTTTAAAGTCGCGGCGAGTTTGGCGAATGTGATCCGTCTGGGGAAAGGAGCCAATGGTTGTTGTGGGAAACAATGGCAAATTCAACAATGCTTGTTGCTGTTTGATGCGTATTGCAAACCCATTTTTCCGTTCGCTGTCTTGCGGTTTTACGGCAGACAAACGTGCCTGCACAGCAGGATTGTGAATCAAAGGTGAGGTACGGCGCGCTTGTGTGGCGGCGTTACTGCTGGACAGCGCTTCTTGCGCAAGCGCATCGAAAGGGCGTGTTAACAGTGTTTTTAGTGCAACAACTTCGCCGACTTTTTGCTTGGCAAATGCCAACCAGGTTTTTAATTCGGGATTCAGTTTTTCTTCGCGTTCCAAATCGACCGGCGAGTGCAGTAGTGAACAGGAAGGTGCAACCCATAAACGTTCGCCGAGGCGTTCCTGTGCGACCTGTAAAACCTGTAAGGAGTTGTTCAGGTCATTGCGCCAGATATTCCGGCCGTCCACGACACCGATCGATAATATTTTATGGGCTGACAAACGATCCACAATTGGAAGGACTTGCTCCGGTGCGCGCACGGCGTCGACATGCAAACCGGCGACCGGTAAGCACACAGCCGTAGAAAGATTTTCACCGAGCGAACCGAAATAGGTCGCCAGCAAAAATTTTAATTGTTTATGTTGCAGGCGGTGGTAAACACCTTCAAACGCCTGTTGCCATTTTGCCGGCAGGTCCAGTACCAGAATCGGTTCATCGATCTGCACCCAGGTCGCGCCCACATCAGCCAGGGCTTGCAGTAATTGTTCGTAAGCCGGCAACAGGTTTTGCAACAAGTCAAAACGATCAAACGCCTGACCTTTTTCTTTACCCAACCACAAGTAACTTAGCGGCCCAAGAATAACGGGTTTGACGGCGTAACCGGCGGCGATGGCTTCAGCCGTTTCATCAATAATTTGTCGCCAGCTCAGGCTGAATGTCTGGCCCAGGTGGAATTCCGGTACCAGATAGTGGTAGTTGGTATCAAACCATTTGGTCATGTCAGAGGCTGTGGTCGCCTGACCTGTCGGTGCCCGACCGCGTGCTACGCGGAATAACGTATCGAGATCCACATCTGTGCAGGGTGTTTCCGGTGCAGCCTGGTTGGCGGTGGTATGGCCATGGGCGCAACAGGCTTCATCATCATGAACATGTCCAGCCGCCGTAATTGGGGCGTTTTTACGGTGACGCAACGGGATATTGCCGAGCGTTGCCGACAGGGTCAGAACCTGGTCATACCAAGCGAAATCACCGGTGGGAATCAAATCCAGCCCGGCATCGGACTGTAATTTCCAATGTGCCAGCCGCAGTTCACGGCCTACCGTTTCCAGCCCCGCTTGGGGAAGGTCGCCGCGCCAATAGGCTTCCAGTGCTTTCTTCAATTCACGGTCCGCGCCGATACGCGGAAAGCCCAGGTTATGGGCAACAACAGGGGATTCTGACATGGGGATCTGCCTCTTTTTTATCCAATTCACGATGGCAGGCATTGTCCGTGAGGTAGAAACTTGAATCAAACTGATAATTTTCAGTTTTAACATGAATTAAATTTATAGTAATCTCCTCCCAACCGTAAAACCGTAGGTCGGATTAGCCGCAGAGCGGCGTAATCCGACACCACGCCATCAACGAAGCATATAGTCGAATTTAAGATCAGTGCTTTGGTCTTTGCGATGTGGATTTTCGCTTTTGCACTTGCTAAGGCGCGTTGATTGTTGGATTACGCCGCAACGCGGCTAATCCAACCTACGAGTGCCACCATGACATGAGGTTGAGATGATCGAAATTCGCCACTTAAAAACCCTGATAGCTCTGCGTGAAACTGGCAGTCTGGTAGAAGCGGCGGAGCGTTTGTTCTTAACCCAATCGGCCTTGTCACACCAGCTCAAGGAACTGGAAAACCGGCTGGACTGTGAATTGTTTGTACGCAAAAGCCGGCCCCTGCGTTTTACCGAAGCGGGCAAACGTTTGTTGCAATTGGCTGACGACGTGCTCGCCAAAGTCAGCGAGGCTGAACGTGATGTACAAAAATTATTGCACGGCGAAGCAGGGCGCCTGTACATGGCTATTGAATGTCATAGTTGTTTTAACTGGTTGATGCCGACGGTAGATGTTTATCGCAATCAATGGCCCGCGATTGAATTGGATTTTTCCGGCGGTTTTATGTTTGAGCCTTTGCCGGCGCTTGCGCAGGGCGAGGTGGATCTGGTGATTACGTCGGACCCGCAACCTATCAAAGGCGTGGAGTATGTGGCGCTGTTCAGCTACGAAATGCAAATTGCCATCGCCAACCAACATCCGCTTCATGCCAAACTTTTTTTAAAAGCGGAGGATCTTGCTGATCAAACGGTTATCACCTATCCCGTCGAGCGCAGTCGCTTGGATATCTTTAAATATTTCCTCGATCCCGCTGGCGTCGCGCCGGCTGGCGTACGCACCTCGGAATTAACCTTGATGATGGTGCAATTGGTTGCCAGTGGTCGCGGTGTCTGTGCCTTGCCCAACTGGGTGCTGGCGGAATATGTGAATCAGGCGTTGATCAGCGTGCGTTCCGCCGGTGAGCAAGGCATATGGCCAACACTTTATGCGGCGGTGCGCGAGGAACAATTATCGGCGCCCTTTGTGCAGGATTTTTTGAAACTGGCTAAAGCGCATTGCCTGAAAAATCTTTCTGGTGTGAAGCAGGTCGCATAAGGTCGTCGTAGTCCAAACCGGTTAACACCATTCTCACTTTTTTATCTTTCCAGGAAAATGTCTGTTTATTCCGCCTAATCCTCCGTCCGTCTGTTTCCCGGCGGGTGTTATTTATTCTTTGAACTCAGTCCGGCCCGGTAACAGTATTCTGATTA
>CAMPIG010000193.1 GCA_946886255.1 uncultured Cellvibrio sp.
TCATATCGGCGGTCTGGTTTTTATAAAGATCTACTCCACCCATCAACTCAGGCGGTACGTCCTGAAAACTTAAACCACGACCCGAGTTGGCCGTAAATGAGTCTCTTCCGTTGAATTCACTGCGGGTAGCGCTCATACCGCGAATAACTGCACCACTTCCTTCTACACCGAAGTGATCAGGGTCATTAGCAGCAGCAAAGCGCTCTATTGAAACGCCCGGCAGACGCTGCATCGCTTCAAGCACACTGCGATCAGGCAGTGAACCTATATCAGAAGCAGAGATGGAATCGACAAACGTATCCGCATTACGTTTGATTTGCTGGGCGTTCTGTAAATCTGTTCGCACACCGCTAACAACAATCTCTTCAATATTTTGATCATTATCTGGAGCATCTTGCGCAATTACCGGCACACTCAACGCCATGATGCACATAGCCAGCATTGATCGTTTGAAATGAGGATTTTTTTCTGAAAGGACGGTACCCGGTTTTTTATCGTTATTCATAGCCAACCCCTTATTAAAATTATTAGGTATTTGTTTAGCCAAACTATTCGTCAAAGTAAAAGAAACCACACTTATAGTGTAGCCAACCTTAAGACTCTGACAAATCGCAACGTATATTTAGCTGACAGCGCTGTCAACCAAACTTAAATAAGACGAAGCCTGGAACTCATTACCCGGCGCTTTAGTCTTAGCATCCGCCTCGCATTTGCGCAGGAAATTTTTAACATTCCTCCTGTTTTAATAATTTGAACAACAAAATGTCTTAAAAATGAATAACTGCTTGCTGTAAGCAATCATTCATTGCTTGATTTTAGGATGAGTTTTATAAAGGCAGCGCCCGGAACCAGGCGCTAATCAGAAACTTGGACGTTCAAACTTCAGTAACAGAAGTTCATACAGCAGTTTTTATAATAATTGAGTGTTTTTTAGGTAGGATTTATTCTAAATGTGCACATATATACGATGGCGCATAAAAAGCCTCCTGCCGGAGGCCTTTTTATCAGGGGAAAGGTGATGTCAATGGAAGGGGTGACGCAAGACTACGGTTTGAATGCGGTCAGGTCCAGTGGAAACGATGTCTATCGGTGTCGCCATAAGCTCTTCGAGCCGACTGATATAAGCGCGCGCGTTGGCAGGCAATTCTTCGAGCGTCCGCGCGCCAACAGTAGATTCTTTCCAGCCCGGCATCTCTTCATAGACGGGTTGTATTTCCTCCCAGCCTTCAGCATCAAACGGGATACCGGTAGGATTACCGGCTGCGTCCTGATAGCCGATACAAATCTTGACTGTTTCAAGCCCGTCCAGCACATCGAGCTTGGTCAGGCAGACACCAGTCACACTATTAATACGGTTGGCATGACGGACAGCGATGATATCGAACCAGCCGCAACGGCGTTTGCGTCCTGTGGTCGCACCAAATTCATGGCCTTTTTCGCCAAGATACGCCCCGATCTCGCATTCCAGTTCCGTCGGGAAAGGACCCGAGCCCACGCGAGTCGTGTAAGCCTTGGTAATACCCAGTACATAGTCCAGGTACATGGGCCCAAAACCCGAGCCGGTTGCGGTTCCACCCGCTGTGGTATTGGATGAGGTAACAAAAGGATAGGTGCCGTGATCGATATCCAACAGCGAACCCTGGGCGCCTTCAAACAGGATGTTGTCACCTTTTTCGCGAGCGGTATGCAGCATCTCGGTCACGTCGGCAATCATCGGCAAGAGTTCTTCGGCCCAGCGAGTGCAATCGGCCAAAGTCTGCTCATAATCGACCGGAGCAACTTTAAAGTATTCTGTCAGCACAAAGTTATGGTAGGCCAAGACTTCTTTCAGTTTAATAGCGAAGCTTTCCAAGTCCATAAGATCGCCCAGGCGCAGACCGCGGCGAGCGACTTTATCCTCGTAGGCAGGTCCGATTCCGCGACCGGTAGTACCGATCTTCGCATCACCGCGGGCGATTTCGCGTGCCTGATCCAGGGCAACGTGATAAGCGAGAATCAACGGACATGCTGGCGATAACCGCAGACGTTCACGCACAGGGACGCCGGTCGCTTCCAGTTCGGCTATTTCTTTAAGCAAGGCTTCCGGGGATAGCACCACGCCGTTTCCAATCAAGCAGGTAACCCCTTCACGTAACACACCGGAAGGAATCAGGTGCAAAACAGTTTTCTTGCCTTCGATCACCAGAGTATGACCGGCATTGTGGCCGCCCTGGAAGCGGGTGACGAGTGAGACCTGATCCGTTAGCAGATCAACAATCTTGCCCTTACCTTCATCACCCCATTGGGTGCCCAATACGACAACGTTTTTGCCCATGACTTGATTTAACTCTCTGTAAGCTTGATAAAAATTACGGTGCTGACAACAACAAACCGCAGCAGCTGTGCGGTACCAGCCCAGTGACAGATATTAAAGTGGAACGACTTCGTAGATTCCCTTGCTCACAATCAATTGACGATCACAATGCAGCGCGGTAGCTGCAGCTATGCTGTCTGCACAGATGACCCGCTCACCTTTCGCTCGCAACGCCTGGATAGCCTGCCATTGTTGTGGGTCATCAGAGGCTACCGCCAGGATGCCCTGCACTTGAAGCTGGGTTAACAATCCCAGCTTGCTCAGCGCAGTAATATCCACAGCAAACCCTGTAGCAGGCCGGGCGCGACCAAATACCTCACCGATATGATCGTAACGACCGCCACTGGCAATAGGATTGCCATACCCGGGCGCAAAGGCCGCAAAAACCAATCCGGTCAGGTAGTGGTAGCCACGCAGCTCCCCCAGATCGAAATACAATTCAGCCTGGGGATAACGTTGTTCAATAATTTGCGCAACGGCAGCTAACTGCTCCACTGCATCCGCAGCGGCTGGGGCAATCAACATAAAGCGCTCGCTGGCAGCGGCTAATATCGACTTGTCACCGGCAAAGCCCGGCAAGGCGACAAATAATTCCGCGATGGTTGTATCCGCAATATTGGCATTCACCCAAGCATGAATCTCCGCCATGGCTTTGCGTTGCAACAAATCAAAAAACTCTTCTTCGTGGGCATCACTCAGGCGTGCAGCGTTGGCAAGGGCACGATAAATCCCCACGTGGCCTAGATCGATATGAAGGGTTGGCAGACCAGCCAGCATCAGCGATTCGAGCAACAGCGATACTACTTCAATGTCCGCCGATATTCCCGCCTCGCCATAAAATTCCACACCCGCCTGGATGGGGGTGCGAGTAGCTAAGGGATTTTTAGGTTTGGTGTGTACCACATGGCCTGCATAACAGAGACGATTGGCACCGGCACGATTGAAGCTGTGGGCATCCATGCGGGCGGTTTGCGGGGTAATATCGGCGCGAATCCCCAAGGTACGGCCCGTCAGTTGATCCGTCACTTTGAACGTCAGTAAATCGACATCGCGGCCCAAGCCGATAAGTAGAGAGTCGGTGTACTCCAGCAACGGCGGAATCACCATGTCGTAACCCCAGTTACTGTAAAGGTCCAGCAACCGGCGGCGTAAATGATCTATTGATTTGGCTTCGGCAGGCAGAATTTCTTCCACACCATCGGGCAACAGCCAGCGGTCGGCGTAGGTCATAGCGACTCTAATGTCATTATTTCAATACATACAGTAAACCGACACCGATCATCATGCTGACCAGGCCCACAATACGCAGGTGGCGGTCAGAGACCATGGCTATGCTTGCGACCAAGCGACGCCAACGGGTCGGATATAGAAAGGGAAGTATGCCCTCGATCACCAGCATCAAGCAGAAAGCTCTGCCAATTTCTTCCCACATAATCAAGATTCTCCATCGCAGGGCGATGTGCAGCTATCTTCGATCAGCGCATAAAAAACCGAGCCAGTGGCTCGGTTGCGGGATTTTACACCCTTTGCCGGGGAATGTTGAGCCGAAATCCAGCTATTTTTTCCCGGAGGGGTCTTTCAGGAAGCGGAAGAAATCACTGCCAGGGTCAACCACCAACAGGTCATCCTTGCCATCGAAAGTGGACGAGTAGGCATTGAGGCTACGCACGAATGCATAGAACTCGGCATCCTTGTTGTAAGCGTCGGCATAGATCGCCGCCGCATTGGCATCCCCGTCACCACGTAAACGTTCAGCATCGCGGTAGGCATTAGCCTCCAGAACTGCACGCTGGCGATCGGCGTCCGCCCGAATAACTTCTGCCTGCTCTTTACCTTTTGAGCGATATTCACGAGCTTCCTTTTCACGGTCAGCCGCCATACGTGCAAAGACGGAATCACTAACGTCAGGCGGCAGATCAATACGCTTAACACGGATATCAA
The DNA here is from genome assembly GCA_946886255.1 of uncultured Cellvibrio sp. The sequence continues at coordinate 4,295 of CAMPIG010000193.1, forward strand.
TTACCTCCAATCCCAACAGACCTTCACTAACGGCGTTAAGGTTGAACGTCAATTCACTCATCAATTCATCGCGCTTACCCGATACCACCTCATGCAAGGTGCGACGGCCAAATTGGTTACGCAAGCCGTCCGCAACCCGCTGAGCCAAACGCTCGGCAGCAACGGTTTCATCACCACCGGTAGCTTTGTAGTAAATTTCCACATTTTTAACGCGCCATTTGATATAGGAGTCCACAATCAAACGCTTGTTTTCAACAGTGAAGAAACTTTCCGGGCGCATATCGGCCGTGAGCAAGCGGCCATCGAACTTACGCACTTTGTCCGCAAAAGGAACCTTGAAATGCAAACCCGGCGGCACGTCAGCATTAACCAATCGCCCAAAACGCAACACCACGGCGCGTTCGTACTCAGTCACGATATAAAAGCTGCTAGAGCCGACAATCAGAGCCACCACAATAACCAGCAGCGCGAGAAAACCTCTATTACTCATTAGCGGATCTCCCTGCGAATGTTATTGGATGATGGCATCGATTCCTGGCGAGGAAGCTCGCGGAATGTATTCGGCGTATTGGTAGCCGGTGCCGACGAACCCTGTTGCACCATTCTGTCCAGCGGCAGATAAAGCATATTATTGCCACCCTCCACATCAACCATGACCTTTGATGTGTTGCCCATTACACGCTCAAGCGTTTCAATATAAAGACGCTCACGTGTAACCGCTGGCGCACGCTGATATTCTGCAAGAAGGCGCTCAAAACGATCCGACTCACCTTCTGCACGCGCAACCACTTCCGCGCGATAAGCTTCGGCTTCTTCAATCATCCGTTGTGCGCGACCACGCGCTTCCGGAATAACCGCATTGGCATAAGCTTGAGCTTCATTTTTCAGCCGCTCTTCATCTTCTTTTGCCTTGATCACATCGTCAAAGGCAGCGCGGACTTCTTCTGGCGGACGACCTTCCTGAATGTTCACATCGCGTACCAGAATGCCGGTGCCGTAATTATCGAGATAGGTTTGCAGACGCAGTTTCACTTCCGCTGCAATTTTTTGGCGGCCCTCAGAAAGCACCTGATTCAATTCGGTTGAGCCGATTACATGGCGAATCGCACTGTCCGTCGCATGACGCAGGCTGATTTCCGGGTCCTTTACATTCAGCACATAAGCCTTTACATCGGCCACGTTGTACTGCACGGTCAACGGCAACTCCACGATGCTTTCATCCTGCGTCAGCATCAAACCGCGCGCCGGATACTGGCTTTCCGTGGTGACATTAACCTTGAATACCTGGGAGATAATCGGCGCATTCCAGCGCAGCCCCGGGTCTTTAATTTCCTGGAAAGCACCGAATTGCAGGACAACCGCTTTCTCTTTAGCGTCGACCTGATATACACCAGCGATGCCGTAAATAACCAGAGCAACAACTGCCAGCACCACGAGAATACCGCCGAAACCACCACCGCTAGCCCCGTTGGAACCTTTGCCGCCGGAGCCACCGCCAAACAAGCCGTTCAGTTTCTCCTGCAGCTTCTTGAATGCTTCATCCAGGTCCGGGGGACCGTCATTATTTTTCCCCCCGCCGCCCCATGGGTCCTTGTCCTTACCTCCCGGTTCATTCCAGGCCATACACTCTCTCCAGTTTTATTAATCAAAATTCGGTCGATCTTCCGGCTTTATTATACGGGTCAGGCCAGTTGATCAGGTGTCGGGATTCTAACAAAGCCTGAGCGCAAACCAACAGGCTATTTACGGGCGATTACCTTCGGCAACCCAGGTCAGCTTGTCCAGCGCCAGAGATTCTGCGCTCAATATACGTAATAAGTCACTTTTGGGGATGCGCAAATGCAGCTCTGACGAGCCATCATCACGGTAATTTTCGTCCGCAACAGCTTGCTGTTGATAAAGCATGGCACGTAAACGGCCTTGATCTGCCTTGAGCAGCAGTCGACCCAAAATCATTTCTTCGCCCAATAATTCCGCAATGGCCTGGAGCAACAGATCACAACCGGCTCCCGTTTGAGCGGACAACCATACGGCTACCGGCGCACCATCATCACCGCGATCAATGCGCGGTTCCATCGCCATCAGGTCAATTTTGTTGTAAACACGGAGCTGCGGCAGGTCCGCAGCGCCGATTTCTTCCAACACCAAATCCACCTGTTCAATATTACGCAAGCGCTCTTCTGCGAAAGCATCAACAACATGGAGTAATAGTGTGGAGTTGGCGGCTTCTTCCAGAGTTGCCCGGAAGGCCTCGACCAGCTTATGGGGCAGATGGCTGATAAAACCCACAGTGTCCGCAAAGATCACAGCACCAATATCCGCCAGCTCCAGTCGACGCATGGTCGGGTCCAGGGTGGCAAATAACTGGTCCTGCACGTAGACCTCAGCACCCGTCATCCGATTGAACAAGGTGGATTTTCCCGCGTTGGTGTAGCCCACCAGAGAGACAGTGGGAATAGCAGCCCGCTGCCGGGAGCGCCGCCCCTGCTCGCGCTGGGAACGCACTTTCTCAAGCCGTTGCTCAATCATGGTAATGCGGTTACGCAGCAGGCGACGGTCGGTTTCCAGCTGGGTTTCACCCGGGCCACGCAAGCCGATACCGCCTTTCTGGCGCTCAAGGTGGGTCCAGCCTCGCACCAGACGCGTAGACATATGACGCAATTGCGCCAATTCAACCTGCAACTTACCTTCAAAGGTGCGAGCGCGCTGGGCAAAGATATCAAGAATGAGTCCCGTCCGATCCAGCACACGGCACTGCAACTCTTTTTCCAGGTTGCGCTCCTGACTGGGGGTAAGGGTATGGTTAAAGATAACGAGTTTGGCTTCATGCTCGGTTACCGTCTGCTGCAATTCCTGCAACTTCCCGGTACCGATAAAGAACCTGGCATTCGGGGATCGGCTATTTCCTGTTATTAAAACAACAGGATCACCGCCAGCGGAGAGCACAAGCTCTTCAAATTCACGGGGGTCTTCCGGCTCCTGGCCGTGAGACACATTCAGGTGAACCAGCACTGCCAGTTCACCTGACTCAGGGCGATCAAAAAACAATTAACTACCTCGAGGGGTTATTGCTCGACTTGCTCTTCTTCGCCTTCCAGCTCTCCCGCTGCATTCAGCAGAGGTACACGCACAGCGCGAGAAGGTACAACGGTGGAGATGGCGTGCTTGTAAACCATTTGGCTCACAGTGTTTTTCAACAGCACTACAAACTGATCAAATGACTCAACCTGACCTTGCAACTTGATGCCATTTACCAGGTAAATGGATACAGGTACACGCTCCTTTCTCAGGACGTTCAGGTAAGGGTCTTGTAAACTATGCCCTTTTGACATGTTTATTCTCCAATTATGTAAATAACAAGATTACCCACCTAAGTCTTCCGATACAGCATGGAAGGGGGTGGAACAAAGTATGAAAATCTGACTAGGGTTCTCACGGGGCTATTATATGGCTGCGTCAGTTATAAAATTCAAGGCGTAACCCACAATTTCTTCACGTGAGAGCGAAATACCGTTTTCCCGCTCGGTATACAACCAGTATAGATCAGGCCAACCGCGCAACCAGGTAAATTGTCGTTTGGCTAACTGGCGTGTCGCGATGATACCGCGCTCGACCATTTCCTCCCTGGTTAAGTCACCATCCAGATATTCCCACACCTGACGATACCCTACCGCACGTATGGCCGGTAAATCAGGGTGCAAATCCTCGCGTCGATGCAGACGTGTGACCTCCTCAACCAACCCTTGTTCCAGCATTTTGTGGAACCGTGTCGCAATCCGTTGATGCAGTGGCTTTCGATCACGGGGAGCGATTGCAATTTGAGTCACGCGATAACGTTCAGTAAAGGGAACATCGGCATCGCGCTGTTGCTCTTGACGCAATACTGACATGGTTTTACCACTGACGCGGTAAACCTCTAACGCACGGCTCAATCGCTGGGAGTGATTCGGGTGAATCTCTGCGGCAGTTTCCGGGTCGACCTGCGCCAGCTGCGCGTGAATATACGGCCAACCGTATTGGGTCGCCTCTTGCTCAATCGTCGCCCTGACCTGCGGATCTGCCGGGGGCATTTCTGCCAGACCATCGAGCAACGCCTTGAAATAGAGCATCGTGCCGCCGACCAATAATGGAATTTTTCCTTCAGCAACAATCGCCGCTATTTCACGCTCCGCATCTTCACAAAAATCAGCGACGGAATAGGGCTCGGCGGGATCGCGAATGTCAATCAAGCGGTGC
>CAMPIG010000194.1 GCA_946886255.1 uncultured Cellvibrio sp.
CCGACCATGGCGGAAGCGGGCATCATCGACCCTGTCGATCCGGCGAAAGGTTTTGACCGCAACTGCGATCCGACCTTCACCAATTCCAGCGGCACATTGACCGGTTCACTTCCCGGTGCACCCCATGCGGGCCGCTGGCACACCGAAGGGTTCCAGCTTCTGTTGAACAACGCATACCCCCCGCTGTAATCCTCAGCGGCAGCAAGGATGACCAAGGCCAGGGAAGGCTTCATCAATGAACAAAACCAGGCTTTGGTTCATGCACAGCAGATGCAAACACCAGAGCCAAGATGATCGGGTTTTAACCGAGTTGTAAGTCGATGCAGTGTGTTTAACCGGCCTTATCCATTACCCCGTGGTGCGGCCGGTTGTTTTTTTTCACGCTTTCCCTGCATTACCCAAGAATTTCCAGCGACGGAGCCAATGCTCGCTGCTCCATCCAATCCACATAAAAAAATGAAGTGAGGACACTTCCGATGACTCAAGCTCCCTTTTCATCCAAGCTTTCATCCAAAATCAGAAAACCGGCATATTCCACAACATCATCACATTTGACCCCAACCTCCAGAATCCTGACGCGCGCCATCAGCGCTGTCGTTCTGTCCGGCCTGGTTGCCGGCAGTGCCTGGGCCGCTGTGGGTAACCCACGCGTCAATCAGGTAGGTTACCTGCCCAATAGCGCCAAAGTGGCTACTTACAGCAGCGATGCACTGGCAGCATTACCGTGGGAACTACGCCTTAATGGCAACCTCGTCACCAGCGGCACGACCGTACCGCGCGGTGTTGACGCAGCCTCAGGCGATAACGTCCATATCATCGATATCAGCGGTGTAACCACTGAGGCCGACGGCTACAAGCTTTACGTCGGCAACGATGAGAGTTACCCCTTTGAAATCGCCGCCGATGCCTTCACCGGCGCACTCTATGACTCGATCAAATACTTCTATCACAACCGTAGCGGCATCGCGATTGAGACGGCCTACACTGGTGGGGGAAACACCAGCTACGCCCCAAATGCCCAATGGGCACGCCCGGCGGGCCACCTGAATATGGGTGCAAACAAAGGTGACTATAACGTGCCCTGCTGGAGTGGCACCTGTAACTACAGCCTGGATGTGACCAAGGGCTGGTACGACGCGGGCGACCACGGCAAATACGTGGTTAACGGCGGGATTTCCGTGTGGAAATTGCTCACGATGTACGAACGTGCCCTGCACCTGAGCGACAACGCTAGTGCGTTTGCTGATGGCACATTGAATATTCCCGAAAGTGGCAACGGTGTGCCTGACATCCTGGACGAAGTGCGCTGGCAAATGGAGTTCATGCTCTCCATGCAAGTGCCTCAAGGCCAGGCCAAAGCCGGCATGGTGCATCACAAGATACACGACGTGGGTTGGACCGGCTTGCCACTGGCACCCCATGAAGACAGTCAGGCCCGCGCATTGGTACCGCCCAGTACAGCAGCAACGCTGAATGTTGCCGCAACAGCCGCTCAGTGCGCACGCCTGTGGCAAAACATTGATGCGGCGTTTTCCAGCACCTGCTTGACGGCAGCTGAACGTGCGTGGGATGCGGCACAGCAAAACCCCAGTGATCTCTACAGTGGCAACTACGATAACGGCGGCGGTGGTTATGGTGATCGCTTCGTTGCTGATGAATTCTTCTGGGCAGCGGCCGAGTTGTATATCACCACCGGTGACAGCAAATATCTGCCGACCATCCAGAATTATGAAATCGAGCGTACGGATTTTGGTTGGCCAGATACTGAATTACCGGGTTTGATTTCTCTCGCCACAGTACCTGTAAGCCATACGGCAAGCTTGCGCGCAACCGCACGGCAAACCATCGTCCAGATCGCCGATTTCCATATGGGTGTGATCGACAGCACCGGCTATCTCACGCCCCACACTGAAGAGGAATATTACTGGGGCTCCAATAATGGCGTCGCCAATAAACTGTTCCTGGTCGGTCTGGCTTATGACTTTACCGGCGACGAGGATTATGCAAAAGGCGTCGGCAAGGCGGTCGATTATCTGTTTGGTCGTAACCCCATGTCGTTCTCCTACATCTCTGGCCACGGTGAAAACGCGTTAACCCAACCACACCACCGCTTCTGGGCTGGTGCGCTCAACGGCGCTTATCCCTGGTTGCCGCCAGGTGCTTTCTCTGGCGGACCTAACGCCGGGCTTGAAGACGAAGTGGCCCAAGGCGCTTTGAATGGTTGCCAGACTCGTCCGGCCACCTGTTACATGGATGATATTAACTCCTGGTCGACCAATGAGATCACCATCAACTGGAACTCGGCATTGGCGTGGGTGTTGGCGTTTTATGATGACTACGGCAATGAAGGCGGCGCTTCGTCATCATCTTCCAGTCAAATCAGCTCCAGTGTCGCGAGCAGTTCCTCGTCGAGTGCCAGCAGTATCCCGGTATCCAGCTCGTCAAGCAGCAGCGCGCCTGTTAGCAGTTCAAGCAGCAGCTCTGTGGTTACCAGCTCATCCAGTAGCCTGGCTTCGTCTTCTAGCAGTTCCAGTGTGCCGACCGGTCAACAATGTAACTGGTACGGCACCCTGTATCCGCTGTGCGTCACGACCCAGAGCGGTTGGGGATGGGAACAGAATCGCAGCTGTATCTCGCGCAGCACCTGTAGCTCGCAACCGGCGCCTTGGGGCATCGTAGGGGGCGGTACTTCCAGTTCCAATCCTGCCAGCTCCAGTCCCTCCTCCAGCTCCAGCCCTGCGTCCAGCAGTTCCAGCTCAGCGCCAGCCTCCAGCAGCAGCTCCAGCCTTGTTGCCAGCAGTTCATCGTCCAGCTCTGTGCCGAGCGGTAGCGGCAGTTGCGAATATGTGGTGACTAACCAGTGGAACAACGGATTTACCGGTGCCGTTCGCATCACCAACAACGGCAATTCACCCATCAACGGGTGGAGTGTGAGCTGGAGCTACAACGACGGTTCACGCATTACCAACAGCTGGAATGCCAACCTGTCCGGCAGCAATCCCTACAGCGCCAGCAACCTGGGCTGGAATGGCACCTTGCAACCGGGCCAAACCGCCGAGTTTGGTTTCCAGGGCACCAAAGGCGGCAGCGCAGCTTCTGTGCCGGTCGTCAGTGGAGCGCCCTGTAACTAAACCTGGGTAAACCGCTAAAGCCTTGTCTTCGCGATGGTTAGCAATTTATCCATCGCGAAGATTTTGCCTTTACTTTTCGCTTTTGAATGACTCGCTAACGGGAGGTTTCCATCATGTATCGTCCTCAACTGATCCATTGTTTGAAGCTGGCTTTTTTCCCCGTTATCGCCTGCATTCTGCTGGCGGGTCATGCCAGTGGCCAAACACCGGTCCGTATCATGCCGCTCGGCGATTCCATTACCGGGTCACCCGGATGTTGGCGCGCGTTGCTGTGGAATCAATTACAGGATGACGGTTATTCAGCTATTGATTTTGTCGGCACGCTGCCCACTCAGGGTTGCGGCCAACCCCACGATGGCGACAACGAAGGACACGGCGGCATCCTCGCCACTAATATGGCCAATGCCAACCAATTGGTGCCCTGGCTGAACGCGACCAATCCCGATATCGTCCTCATGCATCTGGGCACCAATGATGCCTGGAGCAACCGCAGCACGTCGGCGATTCTTTCTGCCTTTGATACTCTGGTGAGCCAGATGCGGGCAAACAATCCCACAATGATTATTCTGGTAGCCCAAATTATCCCCATGGATTCCGCGCGTTCGTGCAGCAGTTGTGCGCAGAATGTGATTGCCCTGAACAATGCCCTGCCCGCTTGGGTGGCGGGAGTCACCAGCGCCGCATCGCCCGTATTGCTGGTCGATCAATGGACCGGCTTCAACACCGATAACCATACCTATGACGGAGTGCATCCGAATTCTACTGGCGATCAGTTGATTGCTAATAATTGGTTTGATGCATTAAGTGTTGTATTGGACGGTAACGTGACATCTTCGTCCAGCAGCAGTGCGTCATCAAACAACAGTGTTTCATCGTCGGTCAGTGCGCAACAATGCAATTGGTACGGCTCGCTATATCCGCTTTGTACGACCACCCAAAGTGGTTGGGGTTGGGAACAAAATCGCAGCTGTATTGCACGCTCAACCTGTGAATCACAACCGGTGCCTTACGGCATTGTCGGTAATACAGGCACCAGCAGTTCATCTGCCTTATCAAGCTCAGTATCCAGCAGTTCGTTAAGCAGTGTGAATAGCTCCTCATCCAGCATCGCCAGCTCTTCGAGCAGCTCGGTTGCCACTGCTGGAAACTGCACACACATCGTCAGCAATGAATGGGGCAATGGCTTCACCGGTGCAATCCGGATTACCAATAACGGCACCACCCCGATCAGCGGATGGAGTGTTAGCTGGTCCTACGCCGACAGCACGCGTATCACTAACAGCTGGAACGCCGCTGTTTCCGGTACCAATCCTTATACAGCAACCAATCTTGGCTGGAATGGCAACATCCAACCGGGACAAAGCGTGGAATTCGGTTTTCAGGCAACGAAAAATGGCAACGCCCCAAATGCCATAAATGTAAGCGGTAGTGTCTGCGAATAACTTTTTCAATGTTTATGTGAGCCAACACAACTGGTTTTAAAAATCGCTGCGCCACTCATGCAAAATTTATGAGTTGCATCCAAACGTTTACAGGAGAAAACATTATGCGATCTGTATGGAAAATTATTTTTTGTTCGCTATTAACCAGCTTGTTGCCTTTGCTGCCCGCCTCTGTCATCGCGCAGGAAACTTCCTGCCAATACCAGGTTACCAATGAGTGGGGTAGCGGTTACACCGCTACCATAACCATCTCGAATCAATCGGCCGCCAGCGTCAGTAGCTGGAGTGTGAATTGGGAGTACCAAGCAAATCGAATAAACAATTTATGGAATGCAATGCTGTCGGGCGATAATCCTTATACCGCGAAATCACTTTCGTGGAATGGAACACTCGCACCGGGTGCGAGCGTGGAGTTTGGATTCCAGGTGGATAAGAACGGAGGGGCTGCTGAAAGACCCGTGGTGAGCGGGGAAATCTGCAACACCTCATCATCTAGTTCCTTCTCATCGAACTCCTATGCTTCATCGAGTGAACCCGCCATGTGTAACTGGTACGGGTCTTTCTACCCCTACTGCGAAGAAACCCTACAGGGTTGGGGCTGGGAGAATGGACGCAGTTGTATCTCCGAAACCACCTGTAATTCCGCACCATGTTCATTATCAAATTGTAGTTCGGCATCAAGCGATGCCAGCTCCAGCGCTAGCTTCAGTTCAAGTTCTGCAGACTACGGTTCTTGCCCCTTTACCGGGGTTGAATGTGTATCCCTGAGCGGCAGCTGGGAATATATCTGCGCACCCGGCTGCACTAGCCAGGGGCCTGCGCCATGCATCTCTGCGAACATGTGTAGAACTTACGGCAACTCAAGCAGTATCACCAGTTCGTCACCAGCCACCTCTTCTGCGGCGAGCTCGGTGACAAACAGCGCAGGATCTTCAAGCAGCCTCGCGATGTGCCCGTTTACCGGCTACGAGTGCCAGGATATCAACGGAAGCTGGATGTACATTTGCGCACCAGGATGCACAGTTCAGGGAAATGCTCCCTGTGGACCCATCTCGCAATGCCGTTTTAATGTCAGCTCGTCTTCAGGTATTTCCAGTTCAAACTCATCCAGTAGTAGTCCCTCATCCAGTTTAAAAAAGCTTGCCGGTTTCCGGATAGGCGTTGCCGTGTCAGCGGGTAGTGAAACCAACAGCATATTTCGCAACGATGGCGGCATAGACCGGACGCTGATTCAACAGCATTTCAGCCAGCTTACCGCCGGCAATATCATGAAGATGAGTTATCTCCATCCGAGTGAAAACACATACACCTTTGAACACGCTGATCAGTTGGTTAACTACGCTCTTGAAAACAACATCACTATTCACGGTCACACGCTGGTCTGGCATTCGGATTACCAGATCCCCACCTGGATGAAAAATTACACCGGCGACTACGCCACCATGTTGCAGGAGCACGTGCAAACTATTGCCACTTACTACGCAGGACGTGTGGTGAGCTGGGATGTAGTTAACGAAGCCTTCGCAGATGACGGAGACAGCAATGCAATTAATGGTTATCGCAATTCGTTGTGGTATCAAAAATTGGGACCGGATTATATCGAGCAGGCATTCGTCGCTGCTGATGCCGCCGACCCAACAGCAGACCTTTACTACAACGATTACAACATGGAAGGTGGGCAGCAAAAATTCGATTACGTGTTAGCAATGATCGACGATTTCAAAGCGCGCGATATCCCAATTGACGGCGTTGGTTTCCAGATGCATATCAATATTGAGTGGCCAAGCGAGTCGCAAATCAAAAATGCATTCCAACAAGTCGTGAACCGCGGCCTGAAGGTAAAAGTTACCGAATTGGATATTCCCGTTAATACCTACGCGAATCCAGATAAATATCAGACTTTTACCGGTGAAGCAGCCGAGCGTCAGAAAGATAAATATCGTGAAGTCGTTGCAGCCTACATAGATGTAGTTCCACCCGAATTGCGGGGCGGCATTACTGTATGGGGTTTGTACGATAGCGACAGTTGGTTGATCGATTTACATGGACGGCCGGACTGGCCACTATTATTCAACGATCTTAGACAAGGGAAACCCGCACTGGAGGGTTTTGCTGAAGGTTTATCAAACTGACTTTATTGATAATTTTGGACACTCAATCAATTAAAACAATAACGATCAATTGAGATTCCACTCCTACATCGCCCGGCGCTGAATCTGATCAGCGTCGAGCGGTGATAAAAACCACCGTCGTCGCGTTTATGGCTTAAGCGCAGGGTGTATAACAAGCTATAAAAACTCCAATACGGCATAGAGGAGAATAACAATGACAGTGTTTAAAAAAATCGCTAGATTTTCGGTTGCGATGTTTATTTTAAGTTGTGGGTTAGCGCAACAGGCAAGTGCGCAAGCCAATTGCAGTTATCGTATTACCAATGAATGGAATACCGGCTACACCGGTGCAATTACGGTCAGCAACAAGGGTTCCAGTACATTAAACGGCTGGAGCCTTAGCTGGCAGTACAACAGCAATCGCATTACCAGTTCGTGGAATGCCAACATCACTGGCAATAATCCTTACACCGCAACGGATTTAGGTTGGAATGGCAACATCCCCGCCGGCGCCAGTGTGGAGATTGGTTTTCAAGCGAACAAAAATGGCGGTGGCGCCGAGACGCCCACTTTGAATGGTGCCGTTTGTTCCGGTGGCAATAATAATTCTTCGGCTACCAGCGTGAGTAGCTCGCCGTCAAGCAGTGCATCGAGCCAGGGGGTGGCGCCGTCATCCAGCGCGAATTCCATCAGCTCATCGTCTGCCAACAACAACGCAGGGCAACAATGTAACTGGTACGGCACCTTGTATCCCTTATGTGGCAACACGCAAAGTGGTTGGGGTTGGGAGGCAAACCGGAGTTGTATTTCGCCCAGCACCTGTAGCGCGCAACCGGCACCTTACGGCATCGTTGGAGGCACCACATCATCGTCTAGCAGCATTACCGCATCCAGCAGCTCCAGCTCCAGTGTTGTGACACCGTCAAGTAGCTCTGCGGGCAATCAAGGTTTTGTGAGCACCCATGGGCAACTGCGCACCAGCGGCAATCAATTGGTCAATAAAAATGGCTCAGCCGTTCAGCTGCGTGGAATGAGCTCACATGGACTGCAATGGTATGGCGACTACATGAATCTCAGCAGCATTCGCTGGTTGCGCGATGACTGGGGTATCAATGTGATTCGTGCGGCCATGTACACCGCCAGCGAAGGTTATATCGAAGATCCCTCGGTAAAAAATAAAGTGTTTGAAGTGGTCGACGCCGCGATTGCGCTGGATATTTATGTGATCGTCGACTGGCACATCCTCAGCGATGGCAATCCACAACAATACAAAGAGCAAGCAAAAGCATTTTTCAACGAAGTTGCGCAGCGTTATGGCAATACACCCAATGTGATCTATGAAATTGCCAATGAACCCAATGGTAGTGGCGTTACCTGGCATGCGGCGATTCGTCCGTATGCTCAGGAAGTGATTCCGGTGATTCGCAACCATGCACCGAATAGTCTGGTGATTGTCGGTACGGGTAACTGGAGCCAGGACGTTACTGATGCAGCGGCCAATCCGGTAAGTTATCCGAATGTTGGTTATGCCATGCATTTTTATGCGTGTACTCACGGCCAATGGTTGCGTGACCGCGTGGATCAGGCACGCGCGCAAGGCGCGATGATTTTCTCGACCGAATGGGGCACCGCCGACGCCACCGGCGATGGCAGTGTGTGTGAAAATGATACCCGCACCTGGATCAATTTTTTGAATCAACGCGGGATCAGTTGGATTAACTGGAGCATTACGCCAAAAGAGGAAGGCACCGCTGCGTTGAACACCGGCGCCAGCACAACAGGTAACTGGTCCGCCAGTGACCTGTCGCCGTCAGGCAC
>CAMPIG010000195.1 GCA_946886255.1 uncultured Cellvibrio sp.
AGAAACATCGCGCCCAAGCCTGATCTAAACCATCAGGCTTTTTTCTTTACGACTCACCAACAGTCAGGTCTTCCATGTCATCATCGTCTCGTCCCGCCGCTGAGGGTCTGCGTATTGTCTTCGCTGGCACTCCGGATTTTGCGGCGCACCATCTGCAAGCCCTGCTGGACAGCCACCACCAGATCATCGCGGTATATTCACAACCGGATCGCCCGGCCGGGCGCGGCAAAAAATTAACTGCCAGTCCGGTAAAGGCGCTGGCCCTCACCAAGGGTATTCCGGTCTATCAGCCGATTTCCCTTAAAGACCCGACAGCCCAGCAAGCGCTGGCGGCGCTGCAGGCGGACATTATGGTGGTCGTGGCTTATGGCCTGTTGTTACCCAAGGCGGTTCTGGATACACCACGACTGGGTTGTATCAATGTGCACGCATCCATCCTGCCCCGCTGGCGTGGCGCCGCACCGATTCAGCGCGCAGTGGAAGCTGGCGATACCCGTACCGGGGTAACCATCATGCAGATGGATGTGGGGCTGGATACCGGGGACATGCTGTTAAAAGCTGAGTGTCCGATTCTGCCGGAGGATACCGGCGGCAGCCTTCATGATCGACTGCTGACTATCGGTGCGCCAGCGCTTCTGCAAGCCCTCGATCAACTACAACACGGCACGGCTAAACCCGAAGCACAAGACGATACCCAAAGTTGCTATGCACCCAAATTACACAAAGACGAAGCGTTGCTGGACTGGCGGCAACCGGCAGCTGTACTGGAGCGCAAAGTGCGCGCGTTTAATCCTTTTCCTGTGGCCTTTACCCAAAAAACAGGCAGCGAGGAGCGCATTCGTATCTGGGCAAGCCGAGTCGTTGCTGGCAATGCAGATAAACCCTTTGGCAACTTGATCGACGTGGGCACCACCGGCATCCGCGTCAGCTGCGGTCAGGACAGTTTGTTGCTTGAGCAACTGCAATTACCCGGTAAAAAACCGGTAGCGGTCGATGAACTGCTCCGCGGACATCCCCATCTTTTCAATGTCGGCGATCAGTTGGAGTTACCCGCCTGATGGCGCTCACTGCCCGCACGGCGGCGGCCCAGGTCATCGGTCAGATTCTGCGCCAGCAGGGTTCACTGTCGAGCCTGTTGCCGGTAAGCCAAACCAAAGTACCGGAATCAGAACGCGCATTTTTGCAGGAGTTGTGCTTCGGCACCCTGCGCTGGCAGCCGCACCTGAATGCCTACCTGCAGCGATTGCTCGACAAACCGTTGCGCGCCAAAGACAGTGATATCCAGGCACTGCTGCTGTTGGGCCTCTACCAACTGACTCAGCTGCGCGTTCCGGACCATGCTGCCATCAGCGAAACCGTGGAAGCCGCGCGCCCGTTGAAAAAACCCTGGGCCACGAAACTGATCAACGGCGTCCTGCGCCGCTTTCAGCGGGAGCGAGAGGATCTGGATCGCCAGTTGCAAAGTGATCCTGTATTTACCAGCAACCACCCCGCCTGGCTGCTCGATATTCTCCAACGTACCTGGCCAGACCAGATCGAACAGATCATCGCCGCCAATAACGCTCACCCGCCTTTTACCCTGCGCCTGAATACGCGACGGGAAGCCCGTGCCGATTATCTTGCCCGGCTGATGTCCAACGGCATCTCCGCCCAACCCACACCGTTCAGCTCGGTTGGATTCACGTTAGACACGGCCTGCGATCCCCGGCAATTGCCCTTGTTCGATGATGGGATTATCAGCGTACAGGACGAAGCTGCCCAATTGACCGCTGACCTGCTGCTGCTCGAACCGGGGCAATGGGTCCTGGATGCCTGCTGCGCGCCGGGAGGAAAAACGGGACATATCCTTGAAAGCACCGATGACCTGCAGGTGGTAGCGCTGGACAGTGATGAACGCCGCCTCGGGCGGGTGCGGGAGAATCTGGCGCGTTTGAATGTGAACGCGCAGATCCTGTGCGGTGATGCCAGCCAACCCACTGACTGGTGGGACGGTCGGCTCTTTGATCGCATTTTGCTCGACGCACCCTGCTCCGCCACCGGCATTATTCGGCGCCATCCGGATATCAAAGTCCTGCGCAGCGCGGCTGATATCACCAAGCTGGCGCAGCTCCAGGGCAAGCTGCTCGACAGCCTGTGGCCACTGCTCAAGCCCGATGGCATCTTGCTTTACGCCACCTGCTCCATCATGCCCGACGAGAACACTCGGGTTGTCGAGGCCTTCCTGACGCGACAACCCGAAGCCGTGTGTGAATCTCTCAATGTCCCCTGGGGGACGACGCAAAACTGTGGCCGACAATTACTGCCGGCCATAAGCGGTCATGATGGGTTTTATTATGCGCGCTTACGAAAATGTTCAAAATCCGACGGCGAAAAGGGTTAATAAATACATCCGTACTACACTGAGCCATAACAGCTTTTTATGGTGTTTTTACACCCAAACACAGTAAAGTGGCAGCCGCAGCGCAGTTGGGCTCGGGTGCGCACCGGTGGATTAACCGCCGGAGCCTGTTCACACTATTTTGCTAAGAAGGCTTATGAAGATCATCATCCTTGGTGCGGGACAAGTGGGCGGTAGTCTTGCAGAGCATCTCGCCAGTGAAGCCAATGACATCACCGTGGTGGACACCGACGAAGGGCGCCTGCGCGATCTGCGCGACCGACTCGACATTGGCGTCATCACTGGCGAGGGGTCTCATCCGGATATCCTGATCCAGGCCGGTATTGAAGATGCGGATATGTTAATTGCCGTGACCAATAACGACGAGATCAACATGATCGCCTGCCGCGTCGCCGACAGTCTGTTTCGCACCCCCACCAAGATCGCCCGGGTGCGCTCCACCGCCTACCTCACCCATCGCGCCCTGTTTGAAAGCGGCGCCATTCCTATCGATGTGCTAATCAGCCCCGAACAACTGGTGTCTGACTATATCTTTCGTCTCATCGAAAATCCCGGCGCCTTGCAAGTACTGGATTTTGCAGACGGCAAAGTACAGCTAGTGGCCGTGCGGGCTTATCACGGCGGACCACTGGTGGGGCAGGAGCTCAGTTATCTGCGCCAGCATATGCCCAATGTCGAGACACGTGTAGCGGCTATTTATCGGCGCAATCGCGCCATTATGCCCACCGGTTCGACGGTGATCGAAGCCGATGATGAAGTCTTCTTTATCGCTGCCAAAGCTGATATTCGGGCGGTGATGAGCGAGCTGCGCCGCTTGGAGGTGCCTTATAAACGTTTGACTATTGCCGGCGGCGGTAACATCGGTTATCGCCTCGCCAAAAAATTGGAAGGCCGTTACAACGTGCGCGTGATCGAGCACAACCGCACTCGCTGTGCTCGCTTGTCCGAACAACTGGAGCGCGCCATCGTGCTGCACGGCAGCGGCACCGACCAGGATTTGTTGCTGGAAGAAAATATCGAGGAAACGGATGTATTCCTCGCACTGACTAACGATGACGAAGCCAACATCATGTCCTCCATGCTCGCCAAGCGGCTCGGCGCCCGCAAGGTGATGACGCTGATCAACAACCCGGCCTATGTGGATCTGGTGCAGGGCGGCGATATCGACATCGCCATTTCCCCCCAGACCACCACCATCGGCAGCCTGCTCACTCACGTGCGGCGCGGCGATATGGTGAACGTTCACTCACTGCGCCGGGGCGCGGCGGAAGCACTGGAGCTGATTGCCCACGGCGACGCCAAATCATCCAAGGTGGTCGGTAAAGCATTGGAGGATATCGATCTGCCGGAAGGCGCCAATATCGGGGCAATTGTGCGTGATACCGCAGATGGTGAAAGCGAGGTCATCATCGCCCATGACGATGTGGTAGTGCAGTCCGGCGATCACGTGATTGTGTTCCTGTTGGATAAAAAGCACACTCGCGACATCGAGAAGCTGTTCCAAGTCGGCTTCACCTTCTTTTGACGTTTAACGGCCCATTGATGGATTACGTGTAACATGAATTTTGCCATCATCGCCCGGGTGCTGGGCGTACTGCTCACCCTGTTCAGCCTGACGCTGTTGGTCCCCATCGCCATCTCCCTGTGGTTCGACGACCACAATTACATGACTTTCCTGCTGGCCTTTGGCATCACCTTCGCCGCCGGTATCGGCCTATGGCTACCGGCGCGCGCCAGCAAGGCGGATTTGCGCACACGCGACGGCTTTTTGATTACTGCATTGTTCTGGTCGGTGTTGAGCACCTTCGGTGCGTTGCCGTTAATCCTGTCCGACGGCCTGACCTTGACGTTCACTGACGCCATGTTTGAAGCGGTTTCGGGCCTGACCACCACCGGGGCTACCGTTATCAGCGGCCTGGATCAGCTGCCCCCCTCCATCCTCTACTACCGCCACCAGTTGCAATGGTTCGGCGGGATCGGGATTATCGTTATTGCTGTGGCGATCTTGCCGATGCTGGGTATCGGGGGCATGCAGTTGTACCGTGCGGAAGCACCGGGGCCGGTGAAGGACAACAAACTCACGCCACGTATTACCGAAACCGCCAAGGCATTGTTCCTGATGTACCTGGTGCTTACCGTCACCTGCGGTGCTGCCTATTGGCTGGCGGGGATGAACTGGTTTGAAGCCCTGTGCCATGCATTTTCCACCGTCGCCAACGGCGGCTTCTCCACCCACGATGACAGCATTCGTTACTTTGATAGTTCGGCAATCCTGCTGATTTGCTCCATCTTTATGCTGATCTCCGGCGCTAACTTCGCGTTGCACTTCTTCGTCTGGCGGGAGAAAAGCCTGCATTATTATTTCGCTGATGCAGAGTTCCGATTTTACTTTGGCTGGATCGCCGTGGGCACTCTGGTGACCGTGGGTTATCTCTACTTCACGCATACCTACGACGCCAAAGACAGCTTTGTCATCGGCTTCTTCAATCTGGCATCAACTCTCAGCACGGCGGGTTTCGCGGCAGACTTCGTCGCCTGGCCATCCTTCCTGCCCTTTGCGTTATTCATCCTCGCATTTCTTGGCGGCTGCGCCAGCTCGACTGGCGGCGGTATGAAGATGATTCGTGTGTTGCTACTTTATAAACAGGGTATCCGCGAGATCCATCGCCTGATCTTCCCCAACGCCGTCATCCCCATCAAGGTGGGGCGCATCAATGTGTCTGATCGCGTGGTGGAAGCGGTGTGGGGATTTTTTGCGATGTACGTGGTGATGTACATCCTGATGTTTTTACTGCTGTTGATGAGCGGCCTGGATCTGGTGACCGCCTTCTCCGCCGTCGGCGCCTGCATCACCAATCTCGGCCCGGGCATGGGCGAGGTCGCGTCCAATTACAGCAGCATCAATGCGCCGGCAAAATGGGTGTTGTGCTTTGCGATGCTGTTGGGACGGTTGGAGGTGTTTACCTTGTTGGTGTTGTTTAGTCCGATGTTTTGGCGGCGGTAGGTGCAGTTGGACCGGACTGATAGCAATAATCACAGACCGTCTCTGGTGAAGGTGCGCATCACGTAATCCACGCGCTGTTCCGGGGCGCGGTGGGCGCGGGGTTTGAGGGATTCGATGTGGCGCAGGCGCGGTAGCAGGCCGCGACCATTGGCGACTTGAATCGATAATCCGGGGCGTGCATTCAATTCCAGCAGCTGCGCGCCGCGCACTTTGTCGAGCACAATGTCAGTACCGATATAGCCCAGGCCGGTCATCTCATAGCAGCGCGAGGCCAGCAACAGCATGTCACGCCAGTTGGCGATCTGGATTTCATTGAGCGGGCGTTTGGTGTCGGGGTGGTGAGTAACCGGTTTGGAGAATTGCACGGCTTTGAGCGCGCGGCCGGTGGCGATATCCAGACCCACCCCCACCGCGCCCTGATGCAAGTTGGCTTTGCCATCAGACGCATGGGTTGCGAGGCGCAGCATCGCCATTACCGGGTAGCCCTTGAAGACAATGATGCGGATATCTGGCACGCCTTCGTAAGAATAACCTTCAAACGAATCGTCGAACTGGATCAGGTCTTCCACGATCACCATGTCCGGCTTTCCGCCCAGTGAATAGAGACCCGCGAGGGTGTTACTCATGTGGCGACGGATATCCTCCACCGTAATTTCCGCACCGGATGATTTGATGAACTTGTCGCCGCGTCGGCCGATGATGACCAAAATTCCCTTACCACCGGAACCCTTCGCCGGCTTGACCGCGAAGCCTTCCAAGCCTTCCAGCTTTTTTTCGATATGGGCAATTTCGTGTTGTTGTTCCACCACGAAGAACAGGCGCGGCGTTGCTACCTCATATTCTTCGGCAAGCAGCTTGGTTTTAAGCTTGTTGTCCACCAGCGGGAACAGGTGGCGAGAATTGTAGCTGCCAATAAAGTCGCGATTGCGGCAGTTCATTCCCAGAATTCCCATGCGGCTCAAGCGCCACGGACTAACCCACTTCACTTAGTGCCACCCGCCTTTTCTTCGACGACCGTTTCGTTTTCAACCATAGCGCGGAAGCGGCGCAATTCGGAGACTTTGTAACCCGTGTATTGGCCCATCAACATGATGAACGCGAGAAATACCAGGTTGAGTTCCGGGAAGTTAAATGTCAGGTGACCGATCAGGGGCAACTGCATCATCAGATAGGCCAGCACGGCGACCAGCAAGCTACCGCCGCCCTGCACCAGAACTTCTTTCGGGCCCTCTTCCTCCCACAGGATCGACATCCGTTCAATGGTCCAGGCGATGATGATCATCGGGAAGAAGGTGATGGTCATGCCGGTGTTCAGACCCATCTGGTAACCCACGAGACTGAGGACGGAGATGATAAAGATCACCAGCACCACCAAGGTGGCAATCCGCGCAATCAACAACAGGTTCAGCCGCGAGAGATATGTGCGTAATACCAGGCCGAAGGACACCACCGAGATAAAGCTGAACAGCCCCAGGCCGAGCGATGTCTGCAAAAACGCGAGGGCAATCAGGATCGGCATAAAAGTACCGGAGGTCTTCAGGCCCACAATCACGCGCATGAACACCACCACCAGCGCACCGAGCGGCAACAGGAACAGCAGTTTGAACATGCTCTGCTCTTCAATAGGCAGGCGATGCACACCGATGATGGAAAATATGCTGTCGTTGGTCTGGGCGCGGGCCAGTTCGAGGGCCGGGACCGTCTGGTAGATCATCGAGAAACCAATGCGCGAGTTGCGCCCCCCCACCACATCCAGCAACGATTGGTTGCCGCGGTGCCAGATCAACAGGTTCTCCGGTACGCCCTGCTGACCGGTGTCGGGATTAAACAGCACCCATTCTTCGCCGTCATAAACTTCTACCATCTGCGTCAGGGATTGATGGCGGCGGGCATCTTCAAGATACAAACCCATGGCGCTGCGGGCGGGGATACCAGCCTGGTTGAGCAATTTCTCCAGCAACGTGGCCATATTGGGCTCTGCGGCCAGCATCAGCGATGCATTCTGGTCCGGCGAGGGATCTTTAAGCAACTTGATCAACTCTCGCGTCATACTTTGCGGCGTGCTGGAAGTGGACAGCGCCACGGCCAGTAGTTGACCGGCAGCGGTCGCCTGGGGGCCGTCCCAGATGACGGGTTTGGCTTGGGGTGGTTCAGGCTCCATGGTCGGCTCGTAATCCAGACCACCGACGAATTGTGCTTTGTAATAAAGGGTTTGCAGACCGCTGGCGCTGCGCTTGGTCCACTCGCCACGACGACCTTCACTGCTCTCGATGACGGACCAGCCATAACCGGGCGACGCGGCTTGTTCGGTAAACATGCGGAACCCCGGCGGGTTATCCGGCAAGGCCAGGTTAGCGACGACGGCATCACCACTGGCATAAAAATCTACCCGCGCCTCAATCATCCACACCGGGCGCTGCTCACCGGCCAGAAACGGAATCTCCATAGTGGTATGGCGCAGCCAGGCAGTGCCCAAGCCAAGCAAAATCAATCCGACAATGATGCTGTAAAACGGAACGCGGGAGGGTTTGTTCATTGGTCAGCCTGTGGTTCAGGTTTAGGCTCTGGTTGGGTTTGGCTCTGTGGTTTGGCTTGAGGCTCGCTGGCCGCCTTGGGTTTTTCTTCCGTCTTCGTTGCCGGCTCAGGCGCTTTTTCCGGGCGAACCGGCGGCACAATTTCACTGCGGCTCACATCAACCAGCATCACATCGCGCAATACATTGCGCCCGATAATCATCGGCTGTTCCAGGTTGCTGCGGTCCGCAAGGGTGAACTCGGCATTCTGGGTGATCTTACCCAGGGTAATCCGCATCTCGACCACCGGACGACGCTCCGGCTCCTCGGCGCCGGACTGCACAATATGCACGCGACGGACCCGTTTACGTTCAACGTCAATCGGCTCGCGCGTGGTCGGGTGGTATACGATAAAACGCACCCACTCTTCGCCGTTGCGCTCAAATGTCTGGATGTCACGGGCATCCATGGATGCTGTCGTGGCGCCAGTGTCGATACGGGCGCTCATGCTAATACCCAGATCGTTGAGGAACACCTGTTCTTTCTCACCCACAACCTGCTTGTCCTGAAACACCGTGTCATTA
>CAMPIG010000196.1 GCA_946886255.1 uncultured Cellvibrio sp.
AAAAGGAAGTTTTGTTAAGGAGTGCTTAACTCATTCGCTTTTGCATTGCTAATAAAGTTTTCTTCGTGAAAGGTTTCTCACATGAAAGGTAATAAAAGTGTTCTGATCACTGGCGCTTCTACGGGTATTGGTTACCACTGTGCAAAAGCGTTGCAATCCGATGGCTACCGGGTGATCACCTCTTGTCGCAAGCTAACCGATGTTTCGCGCCTACAGGCCGATGGATTAACCTGCGTCCAGTTGGATTTAAATGATTCCGGGAGTATTGAACGTGCAGTCGCACAAACGCTGGAACTCACCGGCGGCGAGCTTTATGCATTGTTTAATAACGGCGCCTACGGTCAACCCGGTGCCGTGGAAGATCTAAGCCGGGATGTCTTGCGAGAGCAATTTGAAACCAATGTATTTGGTTGGCTGGAGCTGACAAATAAAATTTTGCCTCTCATGATCCGCCAAGGCTATGGTCGTATTATTCAGAACAGCTCGATCCTCGGTTTTGCTGCCATGCCCTTGCGAGGAGCCTACAACGCCAGCAAATTTGCACTGGAAGGACTGACAGATACGTTACGACTTGAACTGAATGGTACAGGCGTTCACGTCAGCCTGATTGAACCAGGTCCAATCCTGAGCGATTTCCGTAAAAATGCACTCCACGCTTTGAAAGCCAACATCAATATTGAAAAAAGTCGATTTGCGGAACAATATCAATCGGCGATTCAGCGGCTCGCCAAACCCGGTGCAGCGGCTCCCTTTACTCTCGGACCCGATGCTGTTTACAAGCGCCTGAAACATGCCCTGGAAAGCGATTTGCCCAAACCGCGCTACTGCGTTACTTTTCCGACTTATCTGATGAGTATCCTGCAACGCCTGTTAAGCACGCGGATGATGGACAAGGTGTTGCGACGCGCTGGCGGTTAAGCTTTTATTAATCCGGGCTTGGTAACATCTAAAACGCGTGCCACAGGAGTTACTGGCAGGAATTACTAGCTCGGTACCGAGTCAAAAAGCCACAAGAAACCATAGCCTTTCGTCCACTTTTATGTGCATCTGAACTGTCGAGGTAGTGATATGAGAACCTGCGCTTATCTTGCGCTGTTAATAGGCGGCTTGTATTTACAGCCAGCATTGGCAGACTCCATGCGTTGTAGCAATTCCCTGGTGCAAACCGGAGATACCAAAGCAGATGTCCTTGACCAATGCGGTGAGCCGGTATTTACCGATAGTTATTGCGAACCCATTACCATCGTAGGCCAAGCCAACACCACCATCATCGTTCCCTGTGAAGAAGTGGATCTCTGGACTTACCACCCCGGCTCCGGCCAGTTCGTTCAACACCTTTATTTTAAACGGGGCAAACTCCAGGCCATCAAGAACGGGCGACGTCTTTAATTTCTATATTATTGCTGACTGCTCCGGCCCCTAAAATAGGGGTTGCGGATGATGAAATACTGTATATAATCACAACAACTGTATAAATAAACAGATTCATCAGGAGCGCCCCATGGCCAATCTGACCTCCCGCCAGGAACAAGTCTTACAGCTAATCAAGAGCTACACCGAAGAGACCGGCTACCCGCCCACCCGCGCAGAAATTGCCCGGATTCTCGGTTATAAGTCTGCCAATGCAGCTGAAGAACATATCAAAGCCCTGGCAAAAAAAGGCGCGATCGAAATTATCCCAGGTGCTTCTCGCGGCATCCGCCTTCTGGAATCCCAGAATGGTATTCCTATCGTAGGTCGGGTAGCAGCGGGCAACCCTATTCTTGCCCAGGAACATATCGAAGATTACTGCAACATCCCCTATAGTTTTTTCTCTCCCAATGCCGACTATCTGCTGCGCGTTCATGGTCTGAGCATGAAGGATGCCGGTATTCTCGACGGCGATTTATTAGCTGTGCATCGAACGGATCAGGCACGCAACGGCCAAATCGTTGTAGCGAGGATTGGCGACGAGGTAACCGTCAAGCGTTTCAAACGCATTGGTAACCGTGCACAAGTGGAACTCTGGCCGGAAAATCCTGATTTCAATGTGATTGAAGTCGACCTGCGAGACCAGGATTTCAGCATTGAAGGCTTGAGCGTAGGGGTGATTCGCCGTGACTAATACATTGCGTATTGATGAACAACCCGAAGGTAAACCCCGCTATAACAGCGGCGTGACTGAACTCGTATTAACCAGCTATTCCCCGGAACAGGCCGCCCTGTTACTGCCCATGCTCGCTTATCTCAGCAAGGCCTGCCATGACCGTTGGATTACCTGGATTGCGCCCCACAACATCACGCGGCAATCACTGGAGAGCTTTGGAATTGATACTCGTCTGATTCGCCTGATTCATTGCCATGATCAGCAAAATACCTTATGGATCACATGGGAAGCACTGGCCGCAGGAAACAGTCATACGGTTATCGCCAGTCCTGGCAAATTGAATGACAGAGAATTGAAGCAATTGGAATCTGCTGCCGTTCAAGGCAATTGTCAGGGGTTATTGCTGCGGATACGTTAATTACTGAGGAATATCAAAAGGACTTGGAGGATATGGATAATCCCATTGAAATTAATGCAGAATCGGTTTTTCAAACTCGGGAAACCCCTCAGAAAAGTCATCCAGATGCTCCTGTTCCGCCAGCTCGGTAGCAGCTTCCATTCCAGCTTCAATCATTGCTTTAGCGACTTCAAATTTTCCTTCACCCATAAAAGCCAGCGATTCCGCAGAAAAGCTGAGCCGAACCAAAGGCTCCCCGCCCTCTTCATCGACTTTTCTCAGCACGACATCGCCGTTTGGTAATTCGGCAATTTCATATAGCGTTGATGGCATACTAACCTCTATTGTTTTGCAGTGTTGAGCTGCAAATGAAACACGGCTTTATTCTAACATTAACCTGCTCTTCATCAATCTTTCTGCGCCGTATTAACCTGGGTAACCCGATATCCCCGCGCTTCAAGCAATGACACCAGCCCATCTTCACCCAACACATGACCAATACCCACAACGAGAAAAATGTTTTGTGATTCTTTCAACTGTGCATCAATAGCTTTCAGCATTTTTTGATTGCGTTCAACAAAGATAAACTGATAAAGCTTTTGCCCCATCTTTCGGTTGCGAAATGCGCTGAATACCAAGGTATGTAAAGTATGTTCGTCTCCGCGATACCAGGCATCAGCCAGTTTGTTCAAACTTTCTTCCGCCTTGCCATGTTCGTTCAAAGTTGTTTGTAAAAACTCAAGCTGCTCAACATCAGTTAACTGATTGAATAATTCCATTTGCTCATCAAGGGTCTCCAGTTCTATGACAGTTTTATTGTTGCGCGCTACGGATAAAAAATATTTATCCAGGCCAAGCGATTGCTGATAATCACTGAGCGCCAACTGCCTGTTAGTTAACTGCATAGCCGTCAGCCAGGGTTTGAATTGATTGAGTTGCTGCGCATCGATATCCAAACTGTTTGTCACCTTCATCAGCGACGTCCATGTTTGCGTATCCACGTCAGTTTGCAAGTTTTTTCCACTGGCGTAATAACCATACCGCTCAAGTGCAGTTCGCACTGTTTGGCCATCCAGTGCATCAATATCCAACTCAACCGCTAAAACATCCGACTCTCGATAAGCTTGAAGCACAGCGTCCGGCAAAGGATAAAATGTTTCGCTGCCGTAATGCAGGGAGCCGAATAGATATAGTCGAACCTGGGATTCTTTATCTTGCACCTGCCACAACAAAGGTTGCGATGCAGCCAGCACAATCGAGCTGCAAAGACAGATGAGAACAACCGATAAACGTGATGCAAAATAAACGTACCTTGCGGAGCCTGTGTGGACCTGCATATCACTCACTCCCAACGTAGCGGGTACTTTCCAAGGGTACCGCCAGCAACACTATCGCACCGTCATCTCCAGCGAGCCAGTCAGGTTGTTGAAGCGAAACTGGTAGCAACACAGCCTGCGCGGGCAAATATTGTTGTGGAAGGGTGTATTTTGCCTGCGTAGGCGTTGACGAATCAGTTGCGTAGCACACAAGGCTACCGGATATAACTATCAATAGGCGATATGTGCGACAAGCTGGCAGGTAATAATGGGTTCTTGCCGCCAAACGTATCCTCAAGACCTCAAAATCACTAAATGTGACCACCCGCTCGACCACAGTGTCTGTTGTGGAGTGAATTTGCTCCAGCATTGGAATAGCTGGAGTATCCAGCGCTATTTTTTCAAGTGCCTCTTCTGTATCCCAATGCGTCTGGGTTAACACCTTTTGCGTAAAGGACAGAATTTTTCTTTCATACACCGGCGTTTGAAATTCAACAGTCCGCACACCGTGCTGCAATGCGTGAGGCGTAAAACAAGGCACCTTGACAACATCACCAACCTGTAGATCCTGTATGGCAGTGTAGGCATACATGGCTGCGCGCTTTTCACTTTCCAGTACCAACAAGGCTTGTGGCAATGCACTCAACCAGGTATTAAGCGTAGCGCTATCGACCGGATCATCCAACGCCATATTATGAGCGAGACGTTGCTGATCAAGCTGCCGATCAATCTCACGCCTGACCACTTCATAATCGCGAACGGCTGTCAGATAAGCTGCTTTAAACGCGGCGTCATCATTAAATTCACTACGCTTGCGCTGATTAAATCCCAAGCGAATTCCCCCCACACCATCAGGCCAAGCGAGAGAATCAATATGCGTAACGACGTATACTTCCTGCTTTTGCTCATGCATCTCGAAGTACAGATCACCATAGCGTTCGTCGGGCAGCGGATCGAGGATTTTTAACAGGATGATATGTTCGGCAGAATCTGCGACCAGAAAACCAGGCATCAGGGAAAGCAGCCAGGGCAAAGGCACCCTATGACCTTGCGCCATCACCGTAGATTGGCCGCGCACTTCGATGCCCGTATACCAGATTTCCTGTCCCCAAGGTTTGGGGATATGCACTGGCTCCAGCATCAGCGGCGCTGATAAGTCCAACCAAGGTAATTTATGTTCACCCGCAAAGGCCGCGAGACTTTCAAATTGGTTTTCCAGATGGCTTAACCGCTCGTATAGTTCAGCAGATGCTGCGGATAGCGCGACATGAATTCTATGTTTTGAGTTATTTTTACTCACCGCCACCAAAGCAATCAGCGTGATCTCAGGCTGCAACGGCAGATAATATTGACGCCAGGTATATTCCAGGGCAAAGCACCGACACACCTCACCTGATTTCATCAGGTGAGCTATTTGGTTATTGATAAATGACTCAGGGTTGGATACAGCGTGAACAATCACCGCTAGCCTCTGGGGTGGCATGACAAGAAGGTCGGCAGTCTAGCAGATGCAGTTAAAGCTGACAGCCTGTAAGGCCAGCTCACATAAAAACGCCGAAGCATGTGGCTTCGGCGTTTCAGGTTTCGGGAGAGGAGGTAAATCAATTCAACCGTTCAAGTACCGTGGTGATCCCCTGCCCCAACCCGATACACATGGTAGAGACACCCAAGGTCGCATCTTTCTCTGACATCACCGTTAGCAATGAGCCAGTTATTCGGGTTCCGGAGCAACCGAACGGATGCCCCAGCGCGATAGCCCCGCCGTGCAAGTTCACCTTCTCGTCCATTTCCTCAAGCAATTTCAGGTCTTTCAACACGGGTAAAGCCTGCGCAGCGAATGCCTCATTCAGCTCCACACATTCAATGTCATCGATAGCAAGATTAGCTTTTTGTAAAGCCTTCTCTGTAGAAGGCACCGGGCCATATCCCATAATGGACGGATCAACACCGGCCAGACCGAGAGAGACGACACGAGCAATGGGTCTCATTCCCAGCCCTTGGGCTCGCTCAGCTGACATGACCAACATGACGGAGGCGCCGTCAGAAATCTGGGATGATGTGCCCGCCGTCACTTGGCCATTTTTAGGATCGAACACCGGTGGTAGCTTGGACAAGGCTTCTACTGTGGTTTCCGGACGAATGGTTTCATCATCCTCCACCATAATGGGGAAGCCATCCGCGTTATGACCCGCCACCGGGATAATTTCACGCTTGAAGCGACCCTCGGCACGGGCTTTCGCTGCCAGCTGGTGGGAGCGTGCACCAAACTCATCCATCTGTTGACGGTTGATACCATGCAGTAAAGCCAGATATTCGGCCGTCATTCCCATATTGCCGGCCGCCTTGGCGACTGATAACCCCAACAACGGATTAGGGTTCACCGATTCATACATGGGCAAGTGCCCCATATGCTCCACACCACCAATCAAATAAACATCACCCAGTCCCGCACGGATATTGGCCGTAGCCGTATGTAAGGCGGACATGGATGAGCCACACAGGCGATTGATCGTCTGCGCTGGAATAGTGTGGGGCAAGCCCGTTAAGAGCAGGATATTGCGCGCAATATTAAAGGCCTGCTCTTCGCGCTGCATAACACAGCCCCATAACAAGTCGTCAATAGTCGCCGGGTCCAACTGTGCGTTCCGGGCTAATAACCCTTTGATAATGGCAGCAGATATATCATCCGCACGAACATGGCGGAAACAACCATTCTTGGACCGCCCCATGGCGCTGCGGGCGTAATCAACGATAACGGCATCTCTTGGATGTAGACTCACGGTTTCTCTCCTTTAAAGACTCAAGGCGCTAACGAGGCGCACGCTTAGCCGTAAAATTTCTGGTTGCTGGCTGCCATTTTTTGTAGGCTGACGGGTGGCTCATAAAGCGCGCCCAGATGACTATAACGCTGTGCCATCTCGCAAAATGTGCTTACGCCGATAGAGTCGATCCAACGGAAAACGCCCCCCCGGAAAGGTGGAAAACCGGTGCCGTAGACCAGCGCCATATCCGCCTCAGCCGCTGTTTCCACAATACCCTCCTCCAGGCAACGAGCCAACTCAGTGGCCATGGGCACCATCATCCGCGCAATAATGTCATCATCAGTCACTTCAACCGATCCCGTGACATAAGGTTTGATGATGTCCAGGACAGCTTCATTGACAACCTTTTCGGGTTTGCCTTTTTTGTCCGTCTGGTAGTCGTAAAAACCTTTCTGGTTCTTTTGCCCCAACCGCTCTGCGGCAAACAACGCGTCGGTGCAGGAGGTAAAATCGCGTTTCATGCGTTCGGGGAAACCTTCTGCCATGACTTTTTCTGCATGAACTGCAGTATCGATACCCACCACATCAAGTAAATATGCCGGCCCCATGGGCCAACCCCAGGTTTCCATCACTTTATCAATCTTCCGAAAATCAACGCCATCACGCACCAGCATTGAGAAACCGGCGAAATAGGGAAACAGCACGCGATTGACCAAAAAACCCGGACAGTCTTTTACAACAATCGGCTTTTTTCCCATCGCATTGGCATAAGCCACCGTGCGAGCAACGGCAGTATCCGAGGTCCGGTCACCGCGAATAACTTCTACCAACGGCATCAGGTGTACCGGGTTGAAAAAGTGCATACCGCAAAAATTTTCCGGGCGCTGTAAAGCTTCCGCAAGGTAGGAAATAGAGATAGTAGATGTGTTGGAGGCGATGATGGTGTCAAGGCTCACCTTGGTTTCAACTTCGGCCAACACCGTCCGTTTGACTTTAGGATTTTCTACCACCGCCTCAACCACGATATCAACTTGGTCAAAGCCATCGTAGGTCAAGGCTGGCTCAACACGATTCAGGACATCACCCATCTCAGCCGGCGTCATTTTTTTGCGCTCTACACGCTTACTCAACTGTTTGTTAGCTTCAGATAAACCTAGATCAATACCTTTCTGAGCCACATCTTTCATCTTGATGGGGACACCTTTCAGCGCCGATTGATAGGCAATACCACCGCCCATAATGCCCGCGCCGAGCACCGCTGCGCGCGCGATTTTTTTATCAGCTTTTTTCTCCCAACTTTTAGCTTTTTTGCTAATCATTTGTTCATTGATAAAGATGCCTACCAAGGATTGAGCCGTCTCGGTCTGGGCAACTTTAGCAAAGGCTTCAGCTTCAATTTGCAATGCCTCATCACGGCCTTTATCTGCTGCTTTCTGCATAGCTTTGATGGCCGTAACCGGTGATGGATAGTTGCGTCCGGCCTGGGCACCCACGAAGGCTTTTGATGTCTCGAAAGCCATCATCGATTCAATAAAATTCAACTTGAGTGGCGCTTTCTTCTGCTCGCGGCGTGCAGCGTAATCGAACTTACCGCTAATACATTGTGGCAAGGTAAATATGGCTGCATCACGCAGTTTCTCCGGCTCAACAACCGCATCCACCACGTGAACGGTCAGTGCACTTTGCGCATCATTTTCTTTCCCCGAGGCGATCCACTCTACCGCCGTCTCAAGACCGGCAACACGCGGTAAACGTACCGTGCCACCCCAGCCAGGCAGTATCCCCAGCTTGGTTTCAGGCAAACCTAATTTCGCCTTGGTGCTTGCTACACGATAATCACACGCCAGACACAACTCCATGCCGCCGCCCAAGGCAAACCCATTGATTGCCACGACCACCGGAAA